>JAQWCA010000168.1 GCA_028706065.1 Tepidanaerobacteraceae bacterium | reverse complement strand
ATGTTCTACAACCTGCTATTCTCGGCCGTATGGCACACCCTGAACAGCTTTGGATACTCGTACCATGGTGTCGGAACCGGAGCGATAGCCGTGCTTCACACATGGGGTCAGAACCTCTCACTTCATCCGCATATCCATTGTCCCGTTCCGGCTGCCGGATACTTCCTGGATGGCCGATGGAAAAATATTAGTTTTTATATCCATCGGGTCGCCATCACTAACCAGCGTATCGTGAATATCACGGATGAAAAAGTGACCTTCATTGCCAGGGATTATCGACATGGAGCGGCTAAAAAGTACATCACCCTCGGTGGTGTGGAGTTCCTGCGCAGATTTGCCCGGCACATACTCCCGCGCAGATTTGTAAAAATCCGACGTTGCGGTATCTACAACCACACGGTGAAACGGAACCCGGGAATCAAGTATCAATCCTTGTCATTGTCCGGTGTGTAAAACAGGTCAGATGATTAGAATCAGAAGACTGCCTCCCATACGTTCTCCTCCAGGACCCACTTTCATACAGACTCATCCCCAACTTTAACTATCAAAACCAAATGCGCCTAAAGGTGCACAGGGTAGGATATGTCATTTAGTTAAGAATAAGCGATCACAGAACCTTTTCTTAATCCTGATTGATCCATAAAAACTGATTCCGGAAAGCACAAAAACCTGCAAAATATCAAAGATCGCTTGTCTATTTTTCCTTCAGAAAAACAAAAATATTCATTAAGTACATAGCACTAAAATAACGGTGGGTGTAGTTCAACACCGACTCCTCGCTGGGTCGTGCCGACCGCTCAGAGTCCTATTTATTATGTGCTGACTTTTTTATCTTTTTGGTTTTTCATAATAATTTGGTTCTGCTATCCATGGTTCAATCCCGGTATTTCCGCACCATTCAATTACCCCATTTGCGACCCAGAAGTGACTCAAACAACCTTTATTTTGCCATACTGAAGGATACAGAGTTGGTTTCCCTTCAATCGAATGTTCAAGTCGCCAATAAGGATTGTGATTTTTTTGTAAAGGCAATGAAATGACATTTTTGCATCCACATGGACAAATAAAAATTGCCCAATATGATTGATTACGGTAAACAACTTCAACAAAGTCTTTTTCTTTTAAAGAATCTTCATTAGGAGTTTTGTCCATAATAATAATAGAATTAAAATATGACTCATCTTTTTTACTCGTTAAGAATTCATACTCAAGATGAAAAAGCTTTTTTATAAACCTCTTAAACCATTTAATCATCTATTGGTTTTTTGCCATATTGAGGAGTGCCTAAACGATATTTCCCTTCTCCCTGTTTCAGAAGAAGGTGTTCTTTACAATAAATACATTCAGGAATATCTCTTGGAGTATTACTATGGATATTAAGGTGGATAAAATCAATCCAAATATTATCTTGTCTTAAATCCGAGGGTAAATCCCTGTAATTAGAAATCAGATTCATAAAAGTTGCAACAGCATTATTAGCCGTACCCCTTGTAAAAGCTCCAATTCCAGGAGATTGTACATTCGCACCAAAAATATAATAATGCTTTTTTAAGATTTCAGGGTCTAAATCCGCTAACTCTGGATTATCTTTTAATTTTTGTTCATCTGACAACATTTGGTCATTAATTACATTTTGGCAACGTAAACATGAACCATATTCTGGAAGAATACAACTAACGCGACCTTTTTGAGTTCTTAAATAAGGATTACCGTCTTGGTCTTTATCAACATTTCCAGAGAGCCCAACATCAATGTATACTTGGGAATAATAATATAATGCTTGGTTTAATAAATCTCTTCCGGCAACATCATCTGTACATCCAAAAATAATATCTGCAGTTGATAATGCATCTAATGCTTCTGCTGATTCGTTAATATAATTTGGAATTGCAACTACTTTATTTTTTAGTCCTAAACATTTTATATATCTCATAACGATATTTGCCTTGTTTAGCCCAATGTCACATTTGGAAAAACCACTTACTCGATTCAAGTTACTTTCAACTAATAAATCTCCATCAATTAATATAAGTTCCCCAACTCCAGTTCTAGCTAATAAATTCGCAATTGGAGAGCCTGTTCCGCCTAGTCCAATAATTGCAACTCTTAGAGATTGAAGTTTTGTATTAAATGGTTTTCCAAAAGCTTTTTCCTGTCTTTTCAGGCTTATCGGTAGTTCATCTGGCATTTTTATACCATAAAGGTCAAGACTTTCATTTAGGACTGAAATATGTCTAATTCCTAGTATTATTTCTGGATTTATTCCTTGTCTTATCCTTCCAATCCAAATATTATCACATAGGATTAGTGAAATTAAATATGAACCCGGGGAATTGCATCCTGATAATCCATGGAGAATATTTTTCTCATTTATATCATCCTTTTCTGAAAAATAAAAATTACCATCAGGATGGTTATGAACAAATCCTAACTCTAAATTTTCATTTTCACAACGAAAATATAAATCAGGGAATTTTTTCATATTGATAGTAAATTGATTTAAAGTACTATCTATAATCCAATCTCCTTCCATTCTAATAATTTCCACGGATAAGAATCTGTCGGATTTTGGAAGTCCATCAACTTTGCGAGATATTCTTCTAAATAAAACGATTGCACCACGCTCATGTCCATCTGGGTGTGTAGTCAACCATTCTTTTAGAATCTTATCATGACTACCAAGTAACGTTATCCTATGTTCATTCATCTTTGTGCATCAGGTTTTTTCAAAGCCCACTCAATCCGGCTTAATATTTTTTGAATATTATCAATTTTGGGTTTCCAAGTATCTGCTGTAAAATGCCTCGACCATCGACAAAATTCCTTCCCTTTATGTATCCGAGAATCTCCTTGTCCAAAAATAAATGCAGCTGGAATTTGTTTCTTATCTGCTCTTGTCAAAGGAGGATAAAACCAAAACATGTCATTTCCACTTGTGTTATAATTTGGAGGAATGACGACTAACACATCAACTTTTTCGATAGGTTGGTTGGCGTATTCGTATAGTCCGGGTTTTAACGGAAAATCCTTAATTACTAAAAATCTCGTTGCTTCATCCTCCTCAAATTCGAGTCCAGAGCTTGCAAGAATTTCGTAATCTTCATCAAATAACAAAGCCATTAAATGCCGGGCGTTGAATTAGCAACTTGCGAGTAAAATTTTTCAATTCCCGGTTCATCTAAATCTATCTTCTGGTCATTTTCAACAAGCTCTCCGGGTTTGCCTTGCCTTTTTACAAATAAATCCATACTTGCCGGAATTCCTGGCGGAATTGCTCTAACTTCTGCACCTGTAATGAATTGATTTTCCCAATCATGCATTTCATTCTCGATTTTAAATTTAAATTTTTTGCTCATGATTTTTGTTTTTTAATTGTTAATACTTTTGTTTTTTAAGTTTACACATAACGTGTTGCCGCTTGCCGTAGTGGGGGATTTCGGAGCCTAAACTATCAACAAGCACAAATGTTGATAGAAGTACTGCACTTGATTGAACTACGTCAGCCCCCATTGCGGTGAACGGCTGTTATGGCACGTTTTTCTCATCCTGTCTTTGGTTTAAAATTATTCATTTGTCCAACCAACCAATTTCTCGTAGGGACACTTCTTGGAACTTCTCTAATTCCGTAACCTTGAATTTCACCATTCCGTCCACGTCTTAAATTTGGATATACAGATTCATAGAACATTTTTACACCCCGAGAATAGTCATTGTCTATTGAAGCTTTTAGTATAGAACTGAATGCTCCTGAAATATAGTCTGCTAGTTGAATACCAACGGAATGATGAGAATTTTCAATGTTCAAACTGTCCTTTATGAATTTATAACTTTCAATATAATCTCCATTTTCAAAAAGTTCATAGTAAAACTGTCGGAACATTTCGTTTTTTTCATTCCCAATTGGGTCAAAAAATAGAACGCCTAAATTCCCTTCGTCAACCTGTAATTCCATTTCTAGTCTTTGCATATGTTCTTGCAAATGAAAGGAAATCATTGATTTTTCATTGGTTGGGTATCGGTTTGAGTTCTTAGTGTAAGTCGCAATAATTTTTTTCTCATTTAATAAATTAATCAAAGCAAGTGACTCTTCAACAAAATCTATTAATACGTGATAGTCTATTTGTTCAATGTGTTGCAGTCTAAAACGTTCAGGAATTTTTTTCTTGTTTTTCTGAAAACTTCTTAGGGTCCAAAGATTAGCCCACTTTATTTCTTTCGAAATAGAAAGTCCGTATTTCTTTTTTAATTCTCTAAAATTAAGGTTTAGCGTTTTCCATTCATTAGAGTTCATCAGTAAAGTTGTTCTGATATAGAATGGATGATTCCTTAACTGTATGTCAGTCAAATTGGGTTTGTAATCCCCGCATTCATCACTAAAACAGAAATAGGTGTCAGCCATGTAGTTAAATTTTATTGATTGTTGTCGTCTTTAAATGTGCCATAACATGTTGTTTACGCAATAAATACACAACTTTCGTAAATGCCTGATTTTCTATACAATCGGGGGTGTCTACGAAGGTTCTTTGAATCGGGATAAATAATAGTGGAAACTTGTGTGTTGCATTAGTATCAGTATTTTGAATTACAAATATAACAATTATTTGGATAAAAAAACGGTATTGTTAAAAAGTTATTAGTTTTATTCGGCAAAGGCATTGGTGAGAGGGAGCTCTGCCACTAAAGCATACTCTTTTCTCTTTCGTTAAATAAGCCACCTGCCTATCTTAAATAGGAAACGAAACCTTATTTCTTCTCCTTTATCATTTGCTCCAAAAGGGCGCTCTTCTCTTTTTCCAGTTC
>JAQWCA010000167.1 GCA_028706065.1 Tepidanaerobacteraceae bacterium | reverse complement strand
TCGGTATAATGAATTAGCCAATGCTTTAAGTCAAATGGATTTATGTGCCGAAGTGAGCACAGCGGGCCTTCGAAAACCTGTGGGGGAACTTTACCCATCACATCAGCTAATGAGATATTTTAAAGATTATAATATATCCCTAATGCTCAATTCCGATGCGCACATACCGGAAGATGTAGGAAAAGATTTCGATAGAGCTTGCGACTTTATAAAAAGTTTTGGTTATAATGAAGTATGTTATTTTGATAAAAGAGTCAGAAAGACGATGAGTATAGTAGAATAAAAATAGCTTTATTGTGCTTTGTGAGGATGATGCGAATGCTACATGTAGTTTTAGTTGAACCGGAAATACCCCAAAATACTGGCAACATCTCTAGAACATGTGCTGCTACCGGAGCAGTGCTACATTTGATAAAACCACTAGGGTTTAGCATAGATGACAAGCATTTAAAAAGGGCGGGACTTGATTACTGGTCTTTGCTGGATATAAGGTATTATGATGATTATTTGGAATTTGAAGAAAAAAACCATAGAGGGAGCAAATATTTTGTTACGACAAAGGCAAAGAATTGCTATAGTGATGTAAGCTTTGAACCGGAATGTTACCTTATATTCGGTAAAGAAACGGCGGGGCTACCCATGTCTTTACTTAAGGTAAATACAGAAAGGTGTATCCGAATTCCAATGGTTGATGAAGCTCGGTCACTAAATCTATCTAATTCTGTAGCCATTGTAGTTTATGAGGCCCTTCGTCAAATAAGATTTCAGGGCCTAAAAATTCAGGGACCTTCCAAAGCTTAGATACAAAAATACCGGTCATGTATTTTGACATAACATGACCGGTATTTTACAAGAGAAAAATCCTTATACTTTAAATTTGTTTACGAGTGCGGAAAGGCCTTCGGCAAGTTTTGCTAACTCTTGAGCTGATGCTGAAACACTTTCCATAGTTGCCGTTTGTTCTTCGGAAGATGCTGAAACTTCCTCGGTGCCGGCAGCAGTCTCCTGAGATATGCTAGATATGTCATGCACCATGCGAACTATGCTGTCTATATGATTATATTGGTCTGCTAGCTCACCGGAAATGTTTTTTGCCCGTTTGGCAACCACATCTATCTCAGTTATCAGGCTGTCGATCTGCTTGTTTATATCTTGAATGAGATCCTGCCCTTCCTCTACTTCTTTTTTACTGTCTGCCATAGAATTCACAGCAAACTTACTGCTGTTTTGGATTACTTTAACTATATCCGATATCTGCTTTGCCGCTTCTCCTGATTGCTCCGCAAGTTTCCTAACTTCATCAGCCACAACGGCAAAACCGCGGCCATGTTCACCGGCTCGTGCCGCTTCAATAGAAGCATTTAGAGCTAGAAGATTTGTTTGATCCACAATTTCACCTATTATGCCGGTAATGTTGCCAATTTCCCGAAGTTTTTCATCTAAATCTCCCATAATCTGGTTAGAGTTATCAACAGAAGTTTTTATAATATCCATTTTGTCTTTAGAGACCCGTATTTTTTTCTGACTTTCTTTTGCGCTTTGAGTCATGTGTTCTGCAGAGCTGGCTGTTGATTGGGCATTTTCCTCCACATTGCCATTAGAAATTACCAGTTGATTTACGACCTCCGAGATTTCCTCCAGTTTTTTAGCCTGTTCATTGGCTCCAAGGGCAATTTGCTCTACCGCCCCCGCTACTTGCTGAGCTGACAAGGTGCTTTGTTCGGCGCCGGAAGCCAGTTCTTCGGCAGAAGCAGAAAGATTTTCTGTAGCTTGAATTACTTCTTGCACCAATTCCTTTAGTTTAGAAGTCATAATATTGAAGGAAGTTGCCAATGCTCCTATCTCGGTATTATCTTTAAGTTGCACAGACTCAGTCAAGTCATTATTGGCTACACTTTCCGTAACATTAAGTAGGCGTGTTATGGGTTTTGCTATGAGTCTGCCTAAGAACATGCTCAATCCGAAACTGAGTATGGCTACAATGGCAGATATAATTATAACGGTCTTAGTCACAGTGGAAACATGGGCAAAAGCTTCATCTACAGGCTGTTGCACAAATATTCCCCAACCTAAAAGTCTGTATTGACCGAAGGCCACGAATTGTTCTCGCCCATCTTCATCAGTATAAGTAGTGAAGTCTTTTTCTGTATTCAGGGCTCTTTGTACGAATTCATAGTCTGAATAATTCTCGTGGGCTTTAACTTGGCTATATTCTTTATGTGCTATTACATAGCCATTCTTATCCGTGACAAAAGAATAGCCCTCCTCGCCTACATTCATATTCATAACAATCCTTGTCAAGCTTACCAGAGATACATCAGCGCTGACCACACCTATCGGTTCACCTATATCAGATAAAATAATATTAGAAATGGAAATTATTGAGTTTCCTGACATAGGATCCACACGAACATTAGAAATATAATTTCCTTTAGCATCTAAAGCACCGGTGTACCATTCCTCACTATCAAGATCAAAGTCATCAGAGAAAGTTGCAAAAGGCACAGCGAAGGTGGTTTTGTCTTCTATGTTTGCAACATACATACGAAGAATTTGGGGGTTTTGTTGGGCTATATCGTATAAAAAAGAAGATATCTGACTTTGGTCCATAGTTCTCACAGCCTTTGTAGTTGCAAGAAAGCCAACAAGGTTTTTATTTTGTTCGATAAAAAGGTCTATATTGTCATTTAGATTGTCAACTATTATACTGGCTTTATCCTGGATTTCTCTTGAAACAGAATCCTTGGAAATATAGGTAACAACAACTCCCATAACCATAAGAGGAATAATTGCCATTAAAACAAGGAAAGTTGCCAAACGGTTTTTTATACTTCCTTTAAAACGTTTGTTGCTTTTGGGTTTCAGTTTTTGTTTCTTTTTAATTGGTTTGAGTCCTAATTTCAAAAGATGACCCCCTTAAAATATTATTAATCATTAGGTGACTTTATTGTAAAATAAATATAAAAAGCCCTTTTACGGGCACTTTTAAATGAAATTCAACAAAAGGTGATCCTAAATTGTATTCAAATCGGATCGAAAGCTTAAGTTTTGAAGTGCAGCCTGGCAACCATAACTTAAAAAAACTAATAAAGTCTTAGGCCCATAGCTTTGCGCCCACCTCTTTAGAGGAGTTTGCCCAGGTTATATTGTTTTCCTAATTATATCTAATATTGTCATATTATACAAGTATGAATCGACAAGATTGGATTATTTTCTCATTGGTCGAATACAATGCTGTTTTTATTTTAACGATATCGGGTTAAAGAATTTACTATTGAAATCTTTAAAAAACTTGAATAAGATAAAGGTGAAGGAACAACCTATTAGGAACAAAACATTACAGACATGTTTGATTAAATGGAGGCAAAATCGATGAAACATAAAAAAGCTTCAAGACTTGCAATAGACAGTGAGCATGAGGTAAAGATAGAAAAGATGGCACACGAAGGGCAAGGAATAGGAAAGATAAATGGTTTTACAATTTTTGTGGAAGGGGCAATGATTGGTGAAAAATGTAGAGTTAAAATACTAAAATCAAAAAAACACTATGCTATCGCCCAAATCATAGAGATACTCATACCTTCACCTGATAGAGTAACTCATCCGTGTATAAATGCGAATCGGTGCGGTGGTTGCAATCTTCAGCATATGTCATATGAAGCCCAACTTTCATTTAAGACTTCGAAAGTAAAAGACAGTTTGAAAAGAATCGGACATATTGATGCCGAAGTTTTTGACACCCTTGGCATGGAACAACCATTTAATTACAGGAATAAATCCCAATACCCTGTTGGCAAGCGAGATAACCATACAGTGCTGGGTTTTTATGAAAAAAGAAGCCATGACATTGTGGATTTAGAAAATTGCCTGATACAGCATGATATGAGCGATGAAGCAATGTTAATTGTAAAGAATTGGTTGGAGCAATACAATATTTCATCATATAATGAAACAACTCATGAAGGTTTAATCCGTCATGTAGTGATAAGGGTAGGCTACAAGACCGATGAAGTCATGGTCATATTGGTGGCAAACGGTAAAGAAATCCCATTTACAGACAGATTAGTAAAAATGCTTGATAATAAGATACAAGGGTTTAAGAGTCTTATACTAAATACTAATACTAAAAAAACAAATGTCATAATGGGTGAGGAAAACATTGTGTTATACGGCAGTCCATATATTTACGACTATATAAGTGATGTAAAGTTTAGGATTTCCCCACTTTCATTTTTTCAGGTTAATCCAATTCAAGTGGAATTATTATACAAAAAGACTTTAGAATATGCAGACCTTACAGGCGAAGAGACAGTAATAGATCTTTACTGTGGTATAGGGACAATATCATTATTTTTAGCTAAAATGGCCAAAAGGGTATACGGAATAGAGGTAGTCTCCCAAGCCATAACAGATGCCCGAATCAATGCTGAAATAAACGATATTGACAATGTAGAATTTATTGAGGGGGCTGCAGAAAAAGTCATGCCTGAGATGGTAAAAAATGGCATTAAACCCGATGTAATAGTAGTAGATCCTCCCCGCCGGGGATGTGATGAAAAGACCTTGTATGCAATAGCAAAGGTATTTCCAAGCAGGATTGTCTATGTTTCATGCAATCCTGCAACCTTAGCACGAGATTTACGCTATCTAGAAGATAGTGGATTTAAAACTGTAAAAGTCCAGCCGGTGGACATGTTCCCCCATACGGCACACGTTGAGTGCGTAGTATTGATGTCTAAAAAATAAAGTCCGGAAATCCTTTAAAATACTGGGTTTCATATAATTAAAGTAAATCTGTCCACTCGACCTAAGCCC
>JAQWCA010000166.1 GCA_028706065.1 Tepidanaerobacteraceae bacterium | reverse complement strand
TGCTATAAAATTATATGCCGAAGACCGGCTTAAAATTTACGGCCGTAAGGTCAAAATATTCAGCAAGGAGGAGTTCTGATGATAAAGCGAGCTTTAATATCAGTTTCAAACAAAACAGGCTTGGTGGAATTCGCAAAAGGTCTTTTCGAATTAGGAGTAGAGATTCTTTCCACTGGAGGCACGGCTAGAACCTTGCAAGAGGCCGGTATAAAGGTTACTCCAGTGTCTGATGTTACCGGATTTCCGGAAATTCTCGACGGAAGGGTTAAAACTCTTCACCCAAAAATTCACGGAGGTCTTTTGGCAGTAAGGAATAATAGCAAGCACATGGAACAAATATCGGAATTGGGCATAGAACCTATCGACCTCGTAGTTATCAATCTTTATCCTTTTAAACAAACCATTGAAAGGCCCGGCGTTACGTTGGAGGAAGCTATTGAAAACATAGATATCGGTGGCCCATCAATGCTGCGTTCAGCGGCAAAAAACCATAAAGATGTGATTGTAGTAGTAGACCCTGAGGATTACTCTTTGGTTCTAAATGAATTAAAAGAGAATGGAAGTCTCGACGAACAGCAAAAAATGAAACTAGCATGTAAAGTTTTTGAACATACAGCTCACTATGATGCGTTGATTGCCGACTTCTTAAATAAGCAAATGTCAATTGAAGCTGTTGATACTTCTAAAAGTGACGAATTTCCGGCGAATCTTACGTTAGCCTATGAAAAGATTCAGGTTTTGCGCTATGGAGAAAACCCTCATCAAAATGCAGCTTTTTATGGTGAAATAGGAAGGCATCCAGGTACGCTGGCCGGTGCAAAACAGCTTAATGGCAAGGCATTATCCTTTAATAACATCAATGATGCTGATGCCACCCTTAAGGCAGTCCTGGAATTTGACGTGCCGGCGGCAGTGGGAGTAAAACACACCAACCCATGCGGTGTAGCTTGTAGTGATAATATCTATGATGCTTATGTAAAAGCCTATGCAGCTGATCCTGTATCGATCTTCGGCGGAATTGTAGCTTTGAATCGGCCTGTAGATGTTAAGACTGCTGAAGAATTGATTAAAATATTCTTGGAAATCGTCATAGCACCGGGATATGATCCTGAGGCTCTGAAAATATTAAAGACCAAGAAAAACCTTAGGGTTTTGGAAGTAAATTTAACAGAAAAACCCAACCTCGGTTGGGATATGAAAAAGGTTTCTGGAGGTTTATTAGTTCAGGAGATGGATACAAAGGAATTCCATCAAAGTGATTTGAAAGTCGTCACAAAGCGGGCACCTTCTGATAAGGAAATGAAAGATCTCCTTTTCGGGTGGAAAGTCGTAAAACATGTAAAATCCAATGCCATTGTTTTGGCCAAGGACTTAATAACTGTTGGTGTCGGGGCCGGGCAGGTAAATAGGATATGGCCCACCGAACAAAGTATTGCCCATGCCGGGGATAAAGCCAAAGGTGCGGTACTGGCTTCCGATGCCTTCTTCCCCTTCTCCGATGTAGTGGAAGCGGCGGCAGCTGCTGGAATAACAGCTATTATACAGCCCGGAGGGTCTTTGAGGGATGAAGATTCTATCAAAGCGGCAGATGAAAATGATATTGCCATGGCTTTTACAGGAATGCGGCATTTCAAACATTAATTCAGCAGCACATGTAGGGGCGGTTTTTGACCGCCCGCTTATACGCATATTAATAAACCGCTTATGAAGGAGGTAGGACGCGTGAAAGTCCTTGTAGTGGGAGGCGGAGGTCGAGAACATACCTTAGTATGGAAAATTGCTCAAAGTCCTAGGGTTGAGCAGATCTATTGTGCTCCGGGCAATATCGGTATCAAAAACCTTGCAAACTGTGTGAATTTGTCAGTTGATGATATAAAGGGCTTGGCTGACTTTGCCGAGACAAACAGTATAGATTTGACAATAGTGGGACCTGAAGCGCCGTTGGTGGCAGGTATAGTTGATGAGTTTGAGAAACGTGGGCTTGGTATATTTGGACCAAGCAAGGCAGCAGCGCAAATAGAAGGTAGTAAAGTATTTTCCAAAGAACTTATGAAAAAATATAAAATTCCAACAGCGGCATATCGAGTTTTCGATAGGTTTGAGGATGCTATAACTTATATTAATACTGCCGTTGTACCACTGGTTGTTAAGGCTGAAGGTCTGGCAGCGGGCAAGGGCGTGATTATTGTCAAGGATAGGGATACGGCTAAAGCGGCTGTTAAAGACATAATGATAGATAAAGCCTTTGGGGCCTCCGGTGCTCGTATAGTAATTGAAGAATATTTGGAAGGTCCCGAAGTAACGGTGCTTGCTTTCTGTGATGGCAAGATAGCCGTCCCTATGGTAAGCAGTCGGGACCATAAGCCAATATTCGATGGTAATAAAGGCCCCAATACCGGAGGAATGGGAGCAGTTTCCCCAGCTTCGGCATATAGTTCGGAACTGGCTGAAGTTGTGGAAAAAAATATAATTCAACGAACTATAGATGCTATGGCCAGTGAAGGTATACCTTTCAAGGGAATTCTATACACAGGTCTTATGCTTACAAAAACCGGTCCCAAAGTCTTGGAATATAACTGTCGCTTTGGTGATCCAGAAACCCAAGTAGTAATTCCACGACTCAAAACAGATTTAATCGATATCATCGAGGCGGTTATCAATGATAATTTAATTCATACCAAGATAGAGTGGAAAGATGAAACAGCTGTATGCGTAGTTATGGCGTCCGGTGGTTATCCCGGACCTTATGAAATAGATAAGCCTATAAATGGTTTTGATGAGGCCGAAAAAAAAGAAGCTGTAGTGTTTCATGCAGGAACAGCTGCAAAAAATGATAAAATAGTAACAGCCGGCGGTAGGGTCTTAGGCATAACCGCTCTTGGAAAAGACATACAAGATGCTCGTCAGAAGGCATATGAAGCGGTTTCAAAGATAAATTTTGACGGAATGCATTATAGGAAAGATATCGGGCTGCTCTGAATAATTGGGGACAGTCCCCAATTATTCGCGAGGCTTGCCTACTCAATTCATTTATTCACAATTAAGTAAAGCCTCCGATTGGAGGCTTTAATAATATTAATAGTTATTTGCTGCAGGTTCATAAAATGCTCTTGGATGATCACATGCCGGACATACTTCCGGTGGCTCGGAACCTTCATGGATATAACCGCAGTTGCGGCAACGCCATTTGATGGGTTCTGGGCGCTTAAAGGTAGATCCATCATTTAAACGAGATAGGAGTTTACGATACCTTTCTTCATGTTCTGCTTCAACTTCAGCTACCCTTTCAAAATACTCTGCAATCTTGTCAAAACCTTCTTCACGTGCAGTTTCAGCAAATTCCTTATACATACTTGTCCACTCAAAGTTTTCTCCATTGGCCGCTTCTTCAAGATTAAACTTTGTGTCACCAATTATGCCCAAAAGCTTAGCCCACATCTTGGCATGCTCTTTTTCGTTATCGGCAGTTTCTAGAAAAACACCCATGATTTGCTCATAGCCTTCTTTTTTTGCTATTGAAGCAAAAAAAGTGTATTTGTTTCGGGCCATAGATTCACCTGCGAAGGCTTCCAGTAAATTCTTCTCTGTTTTAGAACCTTTTAATTCCATATAGTATTCCTCCTTTTTAATAATAGTTATAGTTTCTATTAATATTATTCGACATACAATCAGTAATTCCTGCTAATAAAAATAATTTTATAATATTTTTAGCAAAATTGTTGGATCTTGATTGAATAACCAAAAATTACGTGGTAATATAACATAATATATGGGTGCCTTATTATACCATATCAAATATATTTTGCAAAATTGGAGGCATAAAGAATGATAGAAGTAGTTGTAAACGGTGCCCGGGGTAAAATGGGAAGGGCTGTAGCTAATCTGTTAAATACTCAAAGTGATATAAAAGTAATAGCAGGTCTTGATATAGCTTATGAGGAAACAGAGCAATTTGTTGTCTATGACGATCTTCTAAAAATCACCAAAATCCCGGACGTAATCATAGACTTTTCTAATCCTTCTGTGATAAAAGATCTTACTCAATATGCTGTTTCCAAAGGTGTAGCTTTGGTAGTGGGCACAACAGGATTGGAGAAAGAACATAAAGTAATGCTTCACGATACTTCAAAAAGTGTACCTGTATTTGTATCTCACAACATGAGCCTTGGAGTATCTTTGGTATTGAATTTAGCTAAACAGGCAGCTAAAATTTTAGACAACTATGATATAGAAATTTTAGAAAAACATCACAACCAGAAAATAGATGCACCCAGCGGCACAGCACTAATGATTGCTGACGCCATTAAAGAAGTGAGGCAGGATGCCGAGTATGTATGCAACAGGACTGATTTTAGAAAAAAACGTGATAAAAATGAAATCGGTATTCATTCCATCCGGGGTGGGAATTTAGTGGGAGAACATACGGTGTTATTTATGGGTAAAAACGAAACCATTGAAATCTCACATAATTTAGCGTCTAGGGAAGTTCTCGCCACAGGTGCAGTAAAAGCAATAAGATTTATTGCACAAAAGAAACCAGGCTATTACACTATGCAGGATTTAATGAATCACCTAAGCCTTTAACAACGCTTTTGTCCACAATAAGGACAGTAAGAGTAATTTGGATGTATAAAGTTCCCACAGTGGGGACAAACATTACTTGGTATTTTCATTTTGTGTAATCTATCGAAATTCACATTCTCGCTATGTTTTAATTCGTCTACATAGCCAGAATCTATCATATATAGACTACTACAACATCTAAGCCGAAGAAAAGATTGCCTATTCCATTTAAAAAGCGGTATAAAAAAGAAGTGAAAAT
>JAQWCA010000165.1 GCA_028706065.1 Tepidanaerobacteraceae bacterium | reverse complement strand
CTAATAATATCGGTCTTGCTTCAGGTTTAATGCTTGGCTTTGGAGTGGGAACGGGCTCTATCGGGGTAACTTTTTTGGGTGGAATCGCCGACCATTATGGTTTACCTTTTACGATGAACCTAATCAGCCTTCTGCCGCTTTTAGGAATTATTCTTGCTTTTACTCTTCCGAATATTAAGGCTCAAGCCTGAGCATGCCCTCTATGTGATTAATATACAGTCCGCTATTGTTTAGGGGGGATTCATTAAATGGGAGAAGCTAAATTGGAGTTATTTTTCTTTGTGCTGGCATATTTATTTCTTATTAATACTGTAGGCATAGTTTTGATGTATTGGGATAAGAAAAGGGCTGTCAAAGGTGAGTGGAGAATTAAAGAGAAAACTTTATTTAATATTGCCTTGTTGGGTGGTTCTATAGGGATTTTGTTAGGTAGCAAGCAATTTCGCCATAAAACTCACCATAAATTATTCAAATATGGAACACCAGCAATCCTTACCTTTCAGATCGCCGTGCTTACGTTCATCGTTTATTATTTTCGGTTCTGATCTTTATTATTCGGTTTAAACCGGGTTATACATCTTGTTCCTAATTGGGATACTGAGTACTATAAGTGAGCCTATGCAAATAAGGTTGATAAATAAGGATAAGCTAGCATACTATCTTGGGGATTATGGAGATTTACTCATAAATATGATGCATGAAGCAGCAATTATTAATGATAGAATAAGCTTTCAGATATTGTAACATCGATAGCATGTATTATATAAAGGAGGCTATAAAATGCAGGATTTTGAGAAACTTGGAGTGTTTTATTTAGGGAAAGAGTACGACTTGGAACAAAAGAAGCTGCAAGAGGATTTAGTTCTCTACAAATCTAAAAATTTGACAACCCATGCAGTAATCATAGGAATGACAGGAAGCGGTAAAACCGGACTTGGCATAGGAATTCTGGAAGAGGCCGCCATAGATAATATTCCGGTAATAGCTATTGATCCAAAAGGAGATTTGGGTAACATGGCCTTAACTTTTCCGCAATTGCGCGGAGAGGACTTTCAGCCTTGGATAAATCTTAATGAAGCATCCAATAAGGGGCTTACGGCAGCCGAATATGCACAATCACAGGCAGACTTATGGCGGAAAGGCCTTTCTGACTGGGGACAGGATGGAAATCGTATAGAAAAACTTCGCAGTGCAGCTGATGTTACAGTATATACTCCCGGTGGATCTGCTGGTCCTGGGGTTTCGGTGCTGCGGTCTTTTAATGCACCATCAGAGCAAGTGCGAAATGACAAGGACGCATTTAGAGACAGGATAAATATAACCTCTACCAGTTTGCTTTCATTAATAGGTTTGGAGTGCGACCCCTTTACAAGCCGTGAGCATATTTTGATATCAAACATTCTGGAAAATGTCTGGAACTCAGGGCAAAATCTTGATCTTCCGGGACTTATCAATGCTATACAAGCCCCACCTATTGAAAAGGTGGGAGTAATGGATTTGGAAAGCTTTTATCCCTCCAAAGACAGGTTTTCATTGGCTATGATGCTTAATAATCTTCTAGCCTCGACTAGTTTTAAAGCATGGCTGGAAGGTGAACCTTTGGATGTAAATCGATTTTTATATAATGAAATAGGCAAGCCACGTGTTTCAATATTTTCCATAGCCCATCTTCCGGATAATGAACGTATGTTTTTTGTAACCATGCTTTTAAATGAAGTATTATCTTGGGCCCGCACCCAGCCAGGGACTGGCAGCCTTAGGGCAATCCTATATATGGATGAATTGTTTGGATATTTGCCGCCTACTGCAAACCCGCCTTCAAAGGCTCCGCTCTTAACGCTTCTCAAACAAGCAAGGGCATTTGGATTAGGCCTGGTGCTCTCAACCCAAAATCCGGTTGATTTGGATTATAAGGCTCTATCAAATGCAGGGACATGGTTTATTGGCCGTCTTCAGACTGAAAGAGATAAGGAAAGGGTATTAGCAGGATTGGAAGGTGCAGCTGCAGGGGGTAAATTCGACAGGCGCCGCACTGAGCAGATTCTGGCAGGCCTTGGTCAGCGCGTATTTTATCTGCATAGCGTACACGAAGAGGCCCCCGTCATATTTAACACCAGATGGACACTTTCATATTTGGCTGGTCCACTGACAAGAGATCAGATATCTTCATTAACTAACAACTCTGGGATTAATCAAGCATCTGACAGCTTAAGCTATAATACAATACCGCAACAAAATGCCGATAACCTGAACTCAGTACCTCCTGTATTGCCGCCGCAAGTACAGCAGGTATATCTACCAGTTAATGCCGGAGATGCCGGAAATTTAGTGTACATGCCTTCGGTTATTGGTATAGCTAATGTGCTTTACAATAGCACAAAGTACGGAGTTACAGCATCTAAGAGCTACACACTGCTTGCACCTGTTAAAGAAGGACCGGTAGCACTGGATTGGAATGAAGCCGAACCTATGGATATTGATTTACGCGATCTGGATAATAAACCATTCGATGGTGCATACTATACCGATTGTCCGGCTGCAGCAGCAAATGCACGTAGCTACGATACCTGGAAGAAGCTTTTTAATCAGTTTATTCGTACAAACCTTAAACTTAAGCTTTTATCAAACCCAAAATTGAAAGTTGTTTCAGAAGCAGGAGAGGATGAAAGGGATTTTCGTGTGCGCTTGCAACATTTAGCCCATGAGCAGCGCGATGATGCTTTAGAAGCCTTGAAAAAGAAATATGCTTCAAAAATTGATGTACTTGAAGAAAAACATAGACGGGCAGAGCAGGCAGTTGAAAAGCAAAATACTATGGCAAATCAGAGAAAAGTGGAGGCAGCTGTTTCAGCAGGAACTGCAATACTGAGTGCACTTTTTGGCCGCAAAAGTGTAAACGCAACTTCAATATCCAGAGCTGGAACGGCCGTTAAAAGCACAAGCCGTGCTTTTAAAAGCAGCCAAGGAATTACACAAGTCCAGGAAACACTGGAATCTATAGAAACTCAGCTTGAAGAATTACAGCTTGAACTTGAACAACAAGTCGAAAAGATTTCAAATGATTATGATATGCTCCAGGAAAACCTAGAAGAGTTGGAAATCCGAGCTTCAAGCGGAGATATAACTGTACAACTGGTGTGCTTGGCTTGGGTTCCTTATAAAAAGGGAGAAGATGGGATAATGATTAAGGCTTAAGGCAGGAAGTCCATTGGTGTACGTCACTGCCAAAGTTTTGAGGCAACTGACCATTAAATATAATTAAGATTATAAACATAATCTAACGATGCCGCCAAGACCCCACCAGGTTCAAACGGCATCTTTATTGATCGTTCAAGGCGTGTGGAGTGTGTTGTTTTAATGTCAGGGAACCCTTATTGAGATTGCGTTGCCGTGCGATATTTAGGTATAATGGGTTATTATGTGCTTATTTTGGCCGTCTATTAAGATCGGCATTTAAAGGCTGATCTGGTATAATTATAGATGGTTGTGGAGGCATTTAAATGCGATATAAAAAAATACATCAAGCTAGATTTATAGAGCGGCCTAATCGCTTCATTGCCCGGGTAGAATTAAACGGCGATGTTCAAGTTTGCCATGTTAAAAATACGGGGCGGTGCCAAGAATTACTAATACCAGGCAGGATTGTTTACTTGGCCGAAAGCAGCAATCCAAACAGAAAAACAAAATATGATTTGGTTGTAGTTGAAAAAGATAAAATGTTGGTGAACATAGATTCCCAAGCGCCCAATCAGGTAGTAAAAGAATGGCTGGAAGCAGGCGGGTTATATCCCCAACCAGTATTAATATATCCTGAGATGAAGCAAGGCAATTCCCGACTGGATTTTTATCTGGAAGATAAAGAGCGTAAAGCTTTTATTGAAGTGAAAGGCGTAACTCTAGAGGATGATGGAGTGGCGGCTTTTCCTGATGCACCGACGGAGCGAGGAATAAAACACCTCAATCATTTAATTGAGGTTATTAAGGAAGGCTATGATGCCTATCTTATCTTTATTGTTCAATTTAAACCTGTTAACCATCTTGTTCCCAATGATGCGACTCATCCGGAATTTGGACAAGCATTACGAAAAGCAGTGGCAGCAGGAGTTCGAGTTTTAGCCTATGATTGTATGGTGACACAGGATTCGATGCAATTAGATCAAAAAGTACAGGTTAGATTATAAAACATAAGGTTTGAATAGGAGGAAAGGTCTTGAAGTTTATTTCTTGGAATATTGATTCCTTAAATGCGGCATTAACGGGTGGTTCGGCACGTGCCTTGTTATCACAAACTGTATTAGAGACGATTATAGAACATAATCCAGAAATTATCGCCATACAAGAAACAAAATTAGCAAGTAACGGCCCTACTAAAAAACACTTAGAGATTTTGGGAGATAAATTTCCTGATTATGAAATTGTTTGGAATAGTTCGGTAGAGCCAGCCCGCAAGGGTTATGCGGGCACCATGTTTTTATATAAGAATGACCTGACGCCCTCGGTTACGTTTCCTCTAATTGGAGCACCAGGCACGATGGATCTAGAAGGCCGCCTCATCACCTTAGAATTTGCTCATTTTTACTTGACACAAGTTTATACACCCAATGCAGGGGATAGTTTAAATCGTTTAGCAGATCGTCAAATTTGGGATATAAAATATGCTGAGTATCTAGCAGGCCTGGATAAAGAGAAAGAGGTTATTGCCACAGGTGATTTTAACGTCGCCCATCAAGAAATCGACTTGGCCCACCCTAACAATAACCGTGGTTCAGCTGGCTTTACAGATGAAGAGCGTCAAGGGTTTACAAATCTATTAGCCAAAGGGTTTACAG
>JAQWCA010000010.1 GCA_028706065.1 Tepidanaerobacteraceae bacterium | reverse complement strand
TATCCGAGTACGAATTTCCCGGAGATGACATACCAATAGTATCCGGTTCAGCCCTCAAAGCACTGGAATGCGGCTGTGGCGAAAAAGAATGCGAATGGTGTGGCAAGATATGGGACCTGATGGAACAAGTAGACAGCTACATTCCAACACCCGAACGCGACACTGATAAACCCTTCCTCATGCCCGTAGAAGACGTATTCACCATCACCGGTCGAGGCACCGTCGTCACCGGCAGAGTAGAAAGAGGCACAGTAAAAGTAGGTGACGAAGTTGAAATGATAGGCTTTGCAGAAGAGAGCAGAAAAACCGTCGTCACCGGCGTAGAAATGTTTAGAAAACTTCTAGACTCCGCCGTAGCCGGAGACAACATTGGAGCACTATTAAGAGGCGTAAACAGAGAGGAAGTAGAAAGAGGAATGGTATTGGCCAAACCCGGCAGTATCAAACCCCACACCAAATTCAAAGGCCAAGTATACGTATTAAAGAAAGAAGAAGGAGGAAGACACACACCCTTCTTTAACGGCTACAGGCCCCAGTTCTACTTTAGAACCACAGACGTCACAGGTTCAATCACCATGCCTGAAGGCACTGAGATGGTAATGCCCGGAGATAACATCGTCATGGACATTGAGCTTATTTCACCTATAGCCATTGAACCGGGACTTCGGTTTGCTATTCGTGAAGGTGGTAGAACCGTAGGAGCCGGTGTGGTTGCGGAGATAGTTGAAAAATAATGGAGACAATCTATAAATCCGAACGTAAGGAGGGACATAAATGGCCCATCAGAAGATAAGAATACGTCTTAAGGCCTTTGACCACGGAATACTTGATCAATCGGCTAAAAAAATAGTAGAGACGGCCAAGCGCACCGGGGCCAAAGTATCGGGGCCTATACCTTTACCCACGGACCGGAGTATCATCACAATACTTCGGGCTCCCCATAAGTACAAGGATGCCCGGGAACAATTCGAATCCAGAACACATAAGAGGCTAATTGATATAAAACAACCAAATCAAAAAACTGTTGATGCGCTTATGAGGCTGGATTTGCCAGCGGGAGTCGATATTGAGATAAAGCTGTAGTTATTCAACGAGCGGGAGGTGATTTAAATGATTTCAAAAGCCATTTTAGGTAGAAAATTGGGTATGACTCAGGTCTTCAGTGATACAGGTGAAGCTTTGCCTGTTACAGTAGTAGAAGCAGGACCATGCCTTGTGGTCCAGAAAAAAACTGTTGACAATGATGGTTATATTGCCATAAAAGTCGGTTATGAAGATATTAAAGAAAAAAAACTGACCAAACCGGAACAAGGGCAGTTTAAGAAGAACCAATTAAAACTCAAGCGTTATTTGAGGGAATTCCGGATGCAGGATGTAGCCAATTACAATGTAGGTGACGAAATAAAGGTAGATATTTTTGAGCCCGGTGAAATGGTTGATATCACTGGTATATCTAAAGGAAAAGGTTTTGCAGGCGGGATAAAACGCTGGAATTTCAGACGTGGACCTATGGCTCATGGTTCACATTACCATCGCAGATCCGGCTCAGGTGGTGCCACAGGTCCTGCTAAAGTTTTTAAAGGAACTAAGAGACCGGGGCACTTAGGGGCGGAAAAAGTGACCGTTCAAAATTTAGAGGTAGTAAAAGTAGACCCCGATAGAAACTTATTGTTGATAAAGGGCTCGGTTCCTGGCCCTAAAAAAGCATTACTATTCATAAAAAATACCGTAAAGAGCGGAAAATAAGAGCGAAAGGAGGAGCTCAATGCCGAAAGTTGCTTTATTTAACATACAGGGAGAGCAGGTGGGTGAAGTCGAGCTTTCCGATATCGTATTTGGTACTGAAGTAAGGCATGATATTTTACATCGGGTCATGGTCAACTACTTGACAAATCAAAGGCAGGGAACTGCAAATACGTTGACCAGAGCTGAAGTGGCCGGGGGCGGACGAAAACCCTGGCGACAGAAAGGCACAGGAAGAGCCCGGCATGGTAGTATCAGGTCGCCTTTATGGAGAAAGGGAGGCATAACCTTTGGACCAAAACCTCGCTCCTTCAAGTCCACCTTGCCTAAAAAGTTAAAGAGGTTTGCACTGAAGTCAGCTCTAAGTGCCAAAGTTGAAGATAATGAACTCATTTTGCTCGATAGTTTATCAATGGAAGCACCTAAAACAAAAGAAATTGTTTCCATTTTAAAAAACTTGCGGGCTGATAAGAAGTCTCTAATAGTAATGGCTTCCAAAAATGAAAATGTCGAAAAGTCTGCACGCAATATTCCAGGAGTCAAGGTCACATATGTCAATATTTTAAATGTCTACGACATTTTAAACTATGACAACCTTATTATAACTAAAGAGGCAGTTGAGCGAGTGGAGGAGGTGTATGCAGGATGAAAAATCCGCATGACATCATTATTCGCCCATGGATTACAGAGAAAAGCATGGATATGAGGCAAGAGAGAAAATATGTATTTGTAGTTGATAAAAGATCAAACAAAACTGAAATAAAAAATGCCTTAGAATCGATTTTCGGAGTTAAGGTTGCTCGGGTTAATACCATTAATTTAAGGGGAAAAGTTAAAAGAATGGGTAGACATGAAGGAAAACGACCCGATTGGAAAAAAGCTATAGTTACTTTGACTGAAGGAAGCAAAGCTATCGAGTTTTTTGAAGCCTTATAATTTGATTTAGAAATTGTGTTTTGATTTGATACAGAGAAGGAGGGAATTATGTGGCTATTAAAAAGTTTAAGCCTACAACGCCGGGCCGCAGGTTTATGAGTATCCCATCCTTTGAGGAAATTACCAAAAAGGAGCCCGAGCGTTCTCTGGTAGAAATAATAAAGAATAAAGCAGGCCGCAACATGCAGGGCAGAACAACCTTAAGATACCGCGGCGGTGGCCACAAGCGCAAATATAGAATTATAGATTTTAAAAGGGATAAAGATGGTGTCCCCGCCAAAGTGGTTGCAATAGAGTATGATCCCAACCGCACTGCATATATAGCACTTTTATCCTATGCTGATGGTGAAAAGCGGTATATATTGGCTACGGCGGGACTTTCTGTGGGGGATACAGTCGAATCAGGTGAGAACGCTGATATCAAGCCAGGAAATGCTCTTTGTCTTTCACATATACCTGTTGGAACCAACGTTCACAACATTGAAATGGTTCCGGGTAAGGGTGGACAGATGGTAAGATCTGCAGGGACATCAGCCCAGCTTATGGCAAGAGAAAGTGGTATGGTCACTTTGAGGATGCCTTCCGGTGAAATGCGGATGGTACCTGAGAAATGCCGGGCCACCATAGGTCAGGTCGGCAATATTGAACATGAAAATCTTTCCAAGGGTAAGGCTGGCCGGTCACGCTGGATGAACAGACGGCCCCATGTTCGTGGTGTTGTCATGAATCCTGTTGACCATCCTCATGGAGGCGGTGAAGGTAAATCTCCAATAGGCCGCAAGAGCCCTGTCACACCCTGGGGTAAACCGACTCTTGGTTATAAGACTAGGAAGAAGAACAAGTCTTCAGATAAATATATTGTCAAGCGCCGCAAGTAGAAGGGAGGTAAGCTCATGAGTCGTTCAAGAAAAAAAGGCCCCTTCGTTGATGAAAAACTTTTAGCGAAAATCACTGAAATGAATCAGAAGAGGGATAAAAAGGTTATTAAGACCTGGTCCAGGGCTTCCACTATATTTCCTGAAATGGTAGGCCATACTATAGCAGTACATGACGGCAGGAAACATGTTCCCATTTATATAACAGAAGATATGGTAGGCCATAAATTAGGCGAATTTGCGCCCACTAGGACATTTAGAGGACACGGGTCTCACACTGAAAAATCCACGGCACTTAAATAAATTCTTTAGATACTTGAAGATATGATAACCTTGCAAAGGAGGTACACAAGTTGGAAGCGAGGGCACAGGCCAGATATGTGAGAATTGCACCCAGAAAAGTAAGAGTGGTTCTAGACTTAATTCGAGGAAAACAAGTGGCAGAAGCCTTAAAAATATTAAGATTTACACCTAAAGCATCTTCACAGCCGCTGGAAAAATTATTGCGCTCGGCGGCAGCTAATGCAGAAAATAATCATGACATGAATAGGGATGACCTATATGTATACGAGTGTTATGCAGATCAAGGGCCGATTATTAAACGATATCGTCCCAGAGCCCAGGGCCGGGCAGCCTCGATACAAAAGAAAACCAGCCATATTACTATAGTTCTTAAGGAAAAGGAGGGATAGATTTTGGGTCAAAAAATACACCCTCATGGGTTGAGAGTAGGAATAATAAAAGATTGGGATTCCAGATGGTATGCAAAAAAAGATTTTGCAGACCAGCTTTTGGAAGATTTTAAAATAAGAGAACACATTAAAAAGAAACTGTTCACTTCCGGTATTTCCAGAACTGTGATTGAACGAGCCGCCAATCGTATAAGAATTACGATTAATACTGCCAAACCCGGAATGGTTATCGGAAGAGGTGGTAGTGGAGTAGAACAACTTAAAAAAGAACTTGAAAAAATTACAGGAAAACAGGTTTCTATAAATGTGTTAGAAATAAAAAACCCGGATATTGAGGCTCAATTAGTAGCAGAAAACATTGCGTCTCAGTTGGAACGGCGTATATCCTTTAGAAGGGCCATGAAGCAGTCTATGTCCCGTGCACTAAAGTCAGGTGCCAAGGGAATAAAGACGATGGTCAGTGGCCGGCTTGGCGGAGCTGAAATTGCTCGGACAGAGATGTATCACGAAGGGACCATTCCGCTGCAAACATTAAGGGCAAATATTGATTATGGTTTTGCGGAAGCCTATACTACTTATGGTAGAATTGGCGTTAAAGTTTGGATATATAAAGGTGAAGTCCTTCCGGTGAAACAGAAGCAAAATCCCGGTGAAGGGGGAGAAGAAAAAAATGTTGATGCCGAAGCGGGTCAAGTTTAGAAAACAACAGCGTGGAATGATGAAGGGAAAAGCCAATAAAGGTAACCAGGTCACCTATGGTGAATATGGCCTTCAGGCCATGGAACCCGCATGGATTACCAATCAGCAGATTGAAGCGGCTCGTGTGGCTATGACTAGGTATATCAAAAGGGGCGGAAAAGTTTGGATAAAGATATTCCCTGATAAACCTGTGACAAAAAAGCCTGCCGAAACTCGTATGGGAAGTGGTAAAGGTTCACCTGAAATGTGGGTTGCGGTAGTTAAACCAGGTCGTATCATGTTTGAGCTTGCCGGGGTTCCCGAAGAGGTGGCGAAGGAGGCTATGATCCTTGCCTCACATAAGTTGCCTATAAAAACAAAAATAGTAAAACGCTTAGAATTGGGCGGTGATATGAATGAAGCTTAAGCAGATTCGTGACCTCTCTGATAAAGAATTGTTACAGAAGGAAAAGGACTTTAAGGGCGAACTGTTTAACCTCCGGTTTCAGGCAGCAACCGGCCAGCTTGATAACCCCATGAGGATTCGTGATGTAAGAAAAACAATAGCTCGTATAAAGACAGTCCTCACGGAACGGCAGAATGAAAAGTTAAAGCTCGGCAACGTAAAGTGATATAGAAGGAGGGATACGTATGAATGATAGAAAGAACCTAAGAAAGGTCCGCACGGGAGTAGTTGTCAGTGACAAAATGGATAAGACCATAACTGTTGCTGTAGAACGCTTGATGAGACATTCACTGTATGGGAAAACCATTAAGAGAACGAAAAAGTTCAAAACCCATGATGAAAATAATGAGTGTAAAGTAGGAGATATTGTAACCATCATGGAAACAAGACCCCTTAGCCGTGAAAAACGCTGGAGGCTGGTTAAGATAGTTCGAAAAGCCCAGTAGAGAAGGGAGGTTATTTGCATGATACAAGTTCAAACAAGACTCAATGTAGCGGATAACACCGGCGCCAAGGAATTGATGTGCATTAAAGTATTAGGTGGTTCAAGAAGGAAATTTGCCAACATTGGTGACATTATAGTGGCTTCAGTCAAAAGTGCAACGCCCGATGGCGTTGTTAAAAAAGGCGATGTGGTTAAGGCTGTCATAGTTAGAACGAGAAAAGGTCTACAACGTCGGGACGGCTCTTATATAAGATTTGACGAGAATGCCGCTGTTGTAATAGCTGATGATAAAAACCCCCGTGGGACACGTATATTTGGTCCTGTAGCCAGGGAACTTCGCGAAAAGGATTATATGAAGATTATTTCCCTAGCTCCCGAAGTGCTATAGTTTCTATTTTTTCACGTAGGAAACATGAAGTTGATGCTATATAAGGAGGTGTGTTTCTTGGAAAAGGCGCACATAAAAAAGGGCGATATCGTTCGCGTTCTCTCTGGAAAAGATAAGGGTAAAAAGGGCAAGGTTTTAAAGGTTTTTCCCAGAGAGAAGAAGGCCATTGTAGAAGGTGTCAATATGGCTGTCAAACATCAAAAGCCCACAGCTCACATGCCACAAGGTGGGATTACCAAGATTGAAATCCCTCTTTACACCTCTAAGCTGATGTTAGTCTGTGGCAAGTGTAATAAAGTTACCCGAGTGGGTCATACAGTGCTTTCCGATGGATCGAAGGTTCGGACATGTAAGAAATGCAACGAGGTTCTGGATAGATAGACAGGAAGGGAGGTAGTGGTGTGTCTAGATTAAAAGATAAATATTTAAATGAAGTCGTACCTGTTTTAATGAAAAGGTTTAACTATAAAAGTATCATGGAAGCACCCCGAATAGAAAAAGTTGTCGTAAATATGGGCATCAATGATGCTAGGGAAAATCCCAAGGCTATTGAAGCGGCTACAGGGGATATGGCGACTATTACTGGGCAAAAACCTGTAGTCACAAAAGCCCGCAAATCCATAGCGGCTTTTAAGTTGCGTGAAGGTATGCCAGTGGGGGCAAAGGTTACTCTTAGGTCTCAAAAGATGTATGAGTTTCTAGATAAGCTATTTAATGTGAACCTTCCGAGGGTCAGAGACTTCAGGGGAGTATCTCCCGATGCTTTTGACGGTAGAGGGAATTATACTTTGGGGATAAAAGAACAGCTCATATTCCCTGAGATAGATTATGATAAAATAGATCGTGTCAGAGGTATGGACATTACAATTGTAACCACGGCAAACACCGACGAAGAGGCACGGGAACTCTTAAAAAACCTCGGTATGCCTTTTGCATAAAAGGAAGGAGGGAAAAGCTTGGCCAAAAAATCATTAATTGCTAGGCAAAAGCGAACTGCAAAGTTTTCAACACGCAAGTACAATCGCTGCAAAATATGTGGAAGACCTCATGCGTATTTGCGCAAGTTTGGCATATGCCGTATATGCTTTAGAGAGTTAGCCCATCGTGGAGAAATACCCGGAGTTAAAAAAGCTAGTTGGTGAGCAGAAGTTAGAATGAAGGGAGGTAGTTTCATTGGCTATGACCGATGTTATCGCAGATATGCTAACACGTATCAGGAACGCTAATGATGTGGGGCATCCTGAAGTGCAAATCCCCTGCTCCAATATGAAAAGAGCCATTGCAAAGACCTTGAAGGCTGAAGGGTATATCAAGGATTTTGAGGTCATTGAGGATGGCAAGCAGGGCAATATTAAGATTTACCTCAAATATGGACCAAACAAACAAAAGGTTATTACAGGGATCAAAAGGATTTCGAAACCTGGCCTTAGAATATATGCCAATAAAAATGAGATTCCGAGGGTAATGGGTGGCCTTGGAACAGTGATTCTTTCAACATCCAAAGGAATTATGACCGATAAAGAGGCACAAAAAGAACAAATTGGCGGCGAGGTAATCTGCTACGTATGGTAGATAAGACTAGGAGGTGAAGACATGTCCAGAATTGGCAAAATGCCGGTTAAAATCCCTCAGGGGGTTGAAGTTACCATTGAGGGCAATGCAGTAAAAGTCAAAGGGCCCAAAGGCAGTATTAACCGCGAGCTCCATAAAGATATGGCAATTAAAGTTGAAGATTCCGAGGTAATCGTAGAACGGCCATCCGAGGAGAAAAGCCACAGAGCTTTGCATGGTTTAACCCGTTCGTTGATAAACAACATGGTGATAGGAGTAGTTGAGGGTTTTGAGAAGAAACTTGCCCTGGAAGGTGTGGGTTATAGAGCGGCCAAACAGGGGAATAAGTTGGTTTTAACCGTTGGGTATTCCCATCCTGTGGAATTTGATCCACCTAAGGGCATTGAGTTTGAAGTGCCGGCTCCCAA
This sequence comes from Tepidanaerobacteraceae bacterium, assembly GCA_028706065.1. GTDB lineage: Bacteria > Bacillota > Thermosediminibacteria > Thermosediminibacterales > Tepidanaerobacteraceae > JAQWCA01. Next base: position 11,887 of record JAQWCA010000010.1, on the reverse strand, counting down.
TAGGATTTCAGTAAAGGGTATTGATAAGGATCTGGTAGGTCAGATTGCAGCTAATATTAGGGCAGTTAGAGAACCTGAACCTTATAAGGGTAAAGGTATCCGATATGAAAACGAAGTTGTACGACGCAAAGAAGGCAAGACCGGAGCAAAATAAGTTATAGGGAGGGATAACCATGCTAAAAAAGGAATCGCGCAACGTTGCCAGGATTAGAAGACATATGCGGGTTCGTAAAAAAACCTTTGGTACAAGTGAAAGACCCCGTCTAAATGTCTATAAGAGCGAAAGGCACATATATGCTCAGATTATAAATGATGAAGATGGACACACCTTAGCGGCGGCTTCAACAATGGACCCTGCCATAAAAGACAGTGTGACCGGTGCAAATATTGAGTCGGCAAAATTGGTCGGTGACCTTATCGCAAAGAAAGCTTTAGAAAAAGGTATAAACACTGTAACCTTTGATCGGAGCGGATATATATACCACGGCCGGATAAAAGCCCTGGCAGATGCTGCCCGGGAAGCTGGATTAGATTTTTAGAAGGGAGGCAGAATTTTGCAACACAGGAATAGGAATAGGAATAGAGAAGAAAGTGAATTTGTAGAAAAGATTGTTTCCATAAACCGAGTAGCCAAGGTCGTAAAGGGAGGGAAAAACTTCCGCTTTGCCGTTCTTGTAGTCGTTGGGAATAAAAAAGGCAAGGTAGGCGTAGGCACAGGAAAAGCCCAAGAGATACCCGAAGCTATTCGGAAAGGTATAGAAGATGCCAAGAAGAGCTTAATTGACGTTCCGATGTTAAATGGCACTATACCACATGAAAGTCTTGGTATTTTCGGAGCAGGAAGGGTATTGCTAAAACCCGCCCCCGAAGGAACAGGAGTTATAGCAGGGGGACCGGTTAGAGCGGTTGTCGAACTGGCTGGAATTACAGATATTGTAAGTAAGTCTTTAGGGTCTGCAAATGCCAGAAACATGGTAAACGCAACGGTAGTAGCGTTAAAACAATTGAAGAGAGCTGAAGAAGTAGCAAAACTTCGTGGCAAGACGGTGGAAGAAATACTTGGTTAGTTAAGAAAAGAGGAGGTGCAACTAATGAGATTGCATGATCTTTTTCCCGCCGAAGGTTCTAGCAAAAAGCCAAAGAGAGTTGGCAGGGGAATAGGTTCTGGTCAAGGTAAAACTTCAACCCGTGGGCACAAAGGCCAGAAGGCCCGTAGTGGTGGGGGAACTCGCCCAGGATTTGAGGGCGGTCAGATGCCTCTTTACAGACGGCTTCCCAAAAGGGGTTTTACAAATATATTCAAAAAACAATTTGCTGTAGTAAATATAGATGATCTAAATGTATTTGAAGAAAATACAAAAATTACCCCCGAAATCCTAATTGAAAAGGGTATTATAAAAAAAGTCTTGGACGGAGTTAAAATTCTTGGCAATGGAGAACTAAAGATTAAAGTTGACGTAGTAGCTCATGCTTTTTCGAAATCGGCCATAGAAAAGATAGAAGCGGTCGGTGGAAAGGCAGAGGTGATATAACATGCTGGATGCCTTAAGAAATGCCTGGAAGATACCGGATTTAAGAAAGCGAATAAAATATACTGCGATGATGATAATACTCTTTAGATTGGGGACTTTTGTACCCGTACCTCGGATGGATCCCAATGCTGTTAGAGCTATGATCGAAAAAGGTGCATTGCTAGGGTTTTTTGATATAATTGCAGGTGGTGCATTTAAACAGTTTTCGGTTTTTGCCATGAGTATTACACCATATATAAATGCTTCAATTATAGTGCAGCTCCTGACTGTAGTCATTCCTCGATGGGAAGAGCTGGCAAAAGAAGGGGAAGCCGGGCGTAAGATTCTTGCCCAGTATACCCGGTACGGAACGGTAATTTTGGGGCTGATTCAAGCCACAGGCCTTTCTATAGGCTTTAGAAGTGCTATGAAACCTGGTATTTTGAGCAATATTGTGGTAGTAATAAGCCTCACAGCAGGGACAGCATTTCTGATGTGGCTAGGTGAACAGATAACTGATAAAGGCATAGGGAACGGTATATCTCTCTTAATCTTTGCTGGGATTGTGTCTCGATTGCCTGCCAGCATTTATCAACTATTTGCGTTGATGAAAGTGGGAACCGTAAACATCTTCATGCTGTTGATGTTTGCCATATTAGGTATAATAGTAATCGTGGGAGTTATTGCTGTGCAGCAAGGTGAACGGCGTGTGCCCGTACAATATGCCAAGCGAGTGGTAGGTAGAAGAGTATATGGGGGCCAATCAACTCATATACCTATTAAGGTCAATTCCGCCGGTGTCATACCAGTAATATTTGCCATGTCTATCTTGCTGTTTCCCAGCACTATAGCCGGATTTTTCCCTAACAGCAAAGTCATGACAAGTATCGCTGAGTTTTTAAAACCCGGTGGTTGGCTATATGCTGCATTGTATGCTTTGTTTATAGTATTTTTTACGTATTTCTATACTGCCGTTACGTTCAATCCTGTTGAAGTAGCGGATAATATGAAGAAATATGGTGGTTTTATACCGGGAATGCGGCCTGGCAGACCCACGGCTGAATATATAAATCGAATAATGACCAGGATCACATTGGTCGGTGCTTTATTTTTGGCTGGTATTGCCATACTCCCCTATTTTATGACTGGCATATCGGGAATAAACATCTCTTTTGGAGGTACTGCTCTCCTGATTGTTGTAGGTGTGGCTTTAGAGACTATGAAGGCCATTGAAGCCCAGATGCTTATGAGGCATTATCAGGGATTCTTAAAATAGGAGTGATTTAAAGTGAGGATTATTCTGCTGGGGCCTCCGGGAGCGGGAAAAGGCACTCAAGCAAAGAAAATAGCCACTGAATTTGAGATCTGTCATGTTTCAACTGGAGAAATATTCAGGAAAGCTGTAACAGAGCAAACTCCTTTGGGCAAAAAGGCCAGTGATTATCTTGATAAAGGTCTGTTGGTGCCCGATGAAATAGTGGAGGAGATAGTTGAATCTCGGCTAGACATGTCTGACTGTTGTAAAGGATGGGTATTAGATGGCTTTCCGAGAACGGTAAATCAAGCCAAAAGTCTTGAAAAATATATGAGACAGAAAGTTTTAACCCTAGATAAAGTGGTAAATATAAAAGTTAGTTTTGAATACCTCATTGAACGGTTTACAGGTAGGCGGTCATGCGAAAGTTGTGGAGCCACATTTCATATAAACTACAGTCCTCCAAAGACTTCTGGAATTTGCGACAAATGTGGTGGAAAACTTATTATTCGAAAAGACGATGAAATAGAGACAGTAAAAAAACGACTTGAAGTGTATGAATCTAGTACTTTCCCACTGATTGACCATTATGATCAGAAACATCTATTGATAAACGTCGATGGGTCAAAAACAATAGAGGAAGTTTTTGCGGATATTATGCAGTATCTAAAGGATGAAGATAAGCCATGATAATAATTAAATCTCAACGAGAAATAGAGTTAATGAGAAGAGCCGGGGAAATAGTAGCACTGACATTAGACGAAATAAAAAAACATGTAAAAGTCGGAATTACTACAGCTGAACTCGACAAAATAGCCGAAGAATTTATCTTGAGTCATAAAGCTACTCCCACCTTTAAAGACTATCGGGGTTTTCCAGCATCTATCTGTGCGTCTATAAATGATGAGGTAGTACATGGAATTCCTGGATTAAGAACCCTTAAAGATGGTGATATTATTAGTATAGACGTTGGAGCAGAGCTTGAAGGTTATAACGGAGATGCAGCTCGAACATTTGTCGTAGGCAATGTCAAAGATGATGTCTTGAGGCTTATTGAAGTTACTAGGCAAAGCTTTTTTGAAGGTTTGGCCTACGCAAAACCAGGCAACAGACTTTCTGACATATCAAGTGCAGTACAAAACTGTGTCGAGCGGTATAATTTCTCGGTAGTAAGGGATTATGTAGGTCATGGCATTGGCCAAAATATGCATGAAGATCCTCAGATACCTAACTTTGGAGCACCGGGAAAAGGACCGAGGCTTAGACCCGGGATGACTCTAGCTATAGAGCCAATGGTCAATTTAGGGGGATATGAGGTCTATACATTAGAAAATCAGTGGACGGTAGTGACAAAAGACGGCAGTCTTTCGGCCCACTACGAAAATACGATTGCTATAACCGAAGGTGAGCCGGAAATATTGACTATGATATAGGTAGGTGTTTATATGCCGCAACTTATGTTGGGACAACTGGCGAAATCTATCGTCGGTCGTGACAAGGGGCGGTTTATGATTGTGGTAGATATAATTGATAAAGATTACGTTTGTGTTGTAGATGGGGATTTACGCAGAGTAGAAAACCCTAAAAAGAAAAAAATAAAGCATTTAAAGTTATCAAGTAAAAAAGCAGAATATATAGCTGAAAAACTTAATAATAAACGAAAAATTTATAACCAGGAAGTTAAGAAAGCCCTGAAAGAATTGGTAGATGTAAGCCAAGACGACGGCCAAGCATCTAACCAGATATGAGGAGGCGTGTGCGACCTTGTCAAAGGAAGATGTTATTGAAGTTGAAGGAACCGTTTTAGAACCCCTTCCAAACGCAATGTTTCGGGTAGAATTAAAAAACGGTCATGTAATTTTAGCTCATGTTTCCGGTAAAATTCGCATGAACTATATAAGGATTTTGCCCGGAGATAGGGTTACCGTGGAGTTATCCCCCTATGATCTTACCCGAGGCCGCATCAAATACCGCTTCAAGTAGAAAACGGCAAAAGGAGGAAATCCTATGAAGGTAAGACCCTCGGTGAAGAAAATCTGTGAAAAATGTAAGATAATTAAACGCAAGGGTAGAGTAATGGTTATTTGTGAAAATCCAAAACATAAGCAAAAACAGGGCTAAATTAAAGGAGGTGTAGCAAGTGGCAAGAATCGCCGGTGTTGATTTGCCAAGGGAAAAGCGTATAGAAGTAGCACTGACATATATATACGGTATTGGGGCTACCAAGTCCCGGCAAATTGTCAAAGAGGCCAATGTAAATCCCGACACGCGAGTTAAAGATCTAACCGAGAGAGAAATTACAAAACTCAGGGATATTATTGATAAACATCATAAGGTTGAAGGGGATCTTCGGAGGGAAGTAGCCCTAAATATCAAACGACTTACGGAAATTGGCAGCTACAGAGGGCTCCGCCACCGCCGGGGACTACCGGTTAGAGGCCAAAAGACCAAAACAAATGCAAGAACAAGAAAAGGTCCCAACAAGACTGTAGGTGCAAAACGCAAGTAAAAACATTTGGGAGGTGACAAACTATGGCAAAACCTGTGAGAAGGCGCAAGGAAAAAAGGCGTATCGAAAAGGGATCCGCTCATATACATTCAACTTTTAATAATACAATAGTAACCATAGCTGACGAAGCCGGTAGGCCAGTAACTTGGTCCAGTGCAGGGTCCGTGGGATTCAAAGGCTCCCGTAAGGGCACACCTTTTGCAGCTCAAATGGCAGCAGAATCTGCAGCAAAGCAAGCCATGGAATATGGTATGAGGTCTGTAGAAGTTTTCGTAAAAGGGCCAGGCGGAGGCAGGGAAGCAGCTATTCGATCACTTCAAGCTGCAGGTCTGGAAGTTAACATGATAAAAGACTTAACTCCCATCCCTCACAATGGATGTAGACCACCCAAGAGAAGAAGGGTTTAATATATAGGAGGTGTATAAACGAGATGGCGAGATATAAAGATGCGGTTTGTCGATTGTGCCGAAGGGAAGGTATGAAGCTTTACCTTAAGGGTGATCGCTGCTATACTCCTAAATGTGCAATTGATCGGAGAGGATATGCTCCAGGTCAGCATGGTCAGATGCGCCGCAAGCCTTCAGAATATGGAATACAGTTGAGAGAAAAACAAAAAGCGAGACGAATATATGGGGTTTTGGAAAGACAGTTTAGAAATTATTATCAGAAGGCTGTGGGTCAAAGAGGTGTAACCGGTGAAAACCTGCTTAGGATGCTAGAGACTCGACTGGACAATGTAGTATTTAGGATGGGGCTTGCCTCATCAAGGCCTCAAGCGAGACAATTGGTCAGGTACGGTCATGTGGAAGTAAATGGTAAGAGGGTTACCATACCGTCATATCAAGTAAAAGAAAAAGATGTAGTAGCAATAAGGGAAAAGAGCCAAAGCTTAGGATTCTTTAAGGAATTATCTGAAGCAGGAGCATCGAGAGTTGTGCCTGAATGGCTATCTGTGAATTTCGAAACTCTCACCGGCGAAATCACATATCTGCCAAAACGGGAAGATATTGATGTTCCCATACAAGAACATTTAATAATAGAGCTTTACTCCAAGTAAAAAATAGCCCTCATCCAAAATCAATTTATTAAGGAGGGTAATGTATTACATGATAGATATTGAAAAGCCGAGGATTGAGTTGGTAGAATCAACTGCGGACAATACCTATGGTAAGATTGCATTAGAACCGCTTGAAAGAGGTTACGGAACAACCCTTGGCAACTCTATGCGTCGCGTCCTTCTATCCTCACTACCAGGAGCTGCTGTTACTTCAATTAAAATAGAAGGGGCACAGCACGAATTTTCTACAATTCCGGGAGTTACCGAGGATACTACCGAGATCATAATGAATATTAAAGGTTTAGCAGTGATGATGCACAGTGATGAGCCCAAACTGCTCAGGATTGAAGCCCAGGGTGAAGGTGAGATAAAAGCCGGGGATATTATTACCGATGCCGATGTGGAAATCTTAAATCCTGATCTCCACATTGCTACACTGGAAAAAGATGCAAAACTATTTGCGGAACTCACCTTAGAAAGAGGCAAAGGCTATGTTACGGCTGATAGAAATAAAAAACCGAACCAGCCCATTGGGGTCATTGCTATCGATTCCATATTTACCCCTGTGCACAAGGTCAACTTTAATGTTGAACATACTAGGGTAGGCCAGAGAACTGACTACGATCGACTTATGATGGAGATTTGGACTAATGGCACTATAAAGCCTGATGATGCAGTAAGTGCTGCTGCTAAAATCCTCATAGAACATTTCAGTTTGTTCGTAGGGCTTACTGATAAAGTTGATGATGAGGATATACCTGTAGAAAAAGAAAAAGATGATCGTGAAAAGATTATGGAGATGCCTATTGAAGAGCTGGATTTATCGGTTCGTTCTTATAACTGCTTAAAGCGAGCGGGAATTAACACCATACATGAGCTCACACAAAAGTCAGCAGAAGATATGATGAAGGTGCGAAATCTTGGCAAGAAGTCCTTGGAGGAAGTGGAAGATAAGCTAAGTAGCTTTAATCTAACGTTAAAACAACCGGAGGAATAGTTAGGAGGCGAAAAAATGAGGAAGCTGGGTAGACCAAGTGGACATCGAAAGATGATGCTGAAAAACTTAACTACAGATCTACTAAAACATGGGAGAATAGAAACTACTGAGACCCGGGCCAAAGAAGTGCGTCGAATAGCTGAGAAGATGATCACATTAGCAAAGAGGGATGACCTTGCTGCAAGAAGGCTTGTCTTAGCTGAAGTGCTTGATGAAACCACTGTAAAAGAACTATTTGAAAAAATAGCACCAAAGTACCAAGATAGAAATGGCGGTTATGTCCGCATTACAAAAGTAGGTCTACGTCAAGGAGACGCCGCACCTAAAGCGGTCTTGGAACTGGTATAATTTTTAGGATCACTATGTAAAGGGGGCGGTGAAAATAGCCGCCGAAATAGTAGCGCTAGATGTTCATTATCAGTATGCCGGGGGCAACAGCCTGGCACTTGAGAATATAAATTTAAAAATTAAGCCAGGTGAATTTGTAGCTATTATAGGGCCAAACGGATCGGGAAAATCCACACTGGCAAAACTTTTCAATGGCCTTTTTGCGCCAACGAAAGGGGATATTTTAGTAGACGGGCTCAACACAAAGAATAAGGACGATATCTGGGAAATACGGCGAAAAGCTGGAATGGTATTTCAAAACCCTGATAACCAGATAGTTGCCACTATTGTTGAGGAAGATGTAGCTTTTGGGCCCGAAAACCTTGGAATCCCTTCAGAACAAATCCGACGCCGTATAAAAGAAGCCCTTAGAATTGTCGAGCTTACCGATTTTGCTGATAAAGCTCCTCATCTTTTATCCGGAGGTCAGAAGCAGCGGGTGGCCATAGCGGGGATATTGGCTATGAAGCCGGATTGCATTATCCTCGATGAGCCCACTGCCATGCTGGATCCGGTAGGTAGAAAAGAAGTCATTACCACAGTAAAAAAGTTAAATCAAGATGAGGGTAAAACCATTGTTCTAATTACACATTTCATGGAGGAAGCCGTTCAAGCCGACAGGGTTCTTGTGATGGAAAAGGGTCAAGTGGTAATGGAAGGAAGACCCACTGAAATATTTAGTCAGGTGGAAAAGTTAAAAAAACTGGGTCTTGATGTTCCACAAGTTACTGAGCTTGCCTTCCAGCTTAGAACCGCGGAAATACCTGTGAGATATGATATATTAACAGTTGAAGAAATGGTGGATTATCTATGTCAATTGATATAAAAAACCTTACTCATGTATATATGCCCAATACTCCTTTTGAGTCTACTGCTATAAAAAATATAAACTGGACTGTTAAAAATGGAGAGTTTTGGGGTCTCATTGGTCATACCGGTTCAGGTAAGTCTACCCTTATTCAGCATTTGAACGGTCTTTTAAAACCCACATCAGGTGAAATCCTGATTGACGGAAAGAGCCTTGGCGGCAAACGCTCAAGTCTTAAAGCAATCCGACAAAAAGTGGGTTTGGTATTTCAGTACCCTGAACATCAATTGTTCGAAGAAACAGTAGAACAGGATGTGGCCTTTGGGCCTAAAAATATGGGGCTTTCTCAAGATGAAATTATAAAAAGGGTAAAGGAAGCCATGGAATTAGTGGGTCTTTCTTATAAAGAGGTAAAAAGCAAATCACCCTTTGAACTCAGCGGAGGACAAATGCGTAGGGTTGCCATAGCCGGGGTTTTGGCTATGAAGCCGCAAATTCTGATTCTGGATGAACCTACAGCAGGCTTGGATCCTCGCGGTAGAGATGAGATTTTAGAGGAGATCGTAGATCTGAAACAGAAGCAAAATCTAACGATAATTCTAGTTTCACATAGTATGGAAGATGTAGCAAAACTAGTTGATAAACTCGCGGTGATGTATCGAGGGGAGATAGTGTCCCAAGGAACGCCTCGGGAGATTTTTCGAGATTATAAAGGTCTCGTGGAAAAAGGCTTGGGGATACCCCAGATAACCGAATTAATGATAAAGTTAAAAGAAAAGGGCAAAAATGTATCCCAAGACATATTAACTGTAAATGAAGCTAAGGCTGAGATTATGAGACTTGTAAGGGGGAAGAGCCTTGCGTGAGATAACAATAGGGCAATTTATACCGGGGAACTCTGTAATACACCGCTTAGACCCCAGGACCAAGATCATAATTACCTTTGCTTACATGATCCTTTTATTTGTGCTTAACAATTTTTACGGATACATTTTTCCAGTAAGTTTTATAGCACTTGCTATTTTATTGTCAGGGATATCTGTGCGTTATATTTTGAAGGGCTTGAAACCCCTTGTATTTATTATCACCCTTACCTTTTTGCTTAACTCATTTATGATAAAAGGCCGGGTGATTTATGAACTAGGTCCTTTTGATATAACCTACGAGGGTTTATCACAGGGAGCCTTTATGGCTATACGTCTTGTTTTGTTAATTGTAGGAACATCATTACTCACGTTAACTACATCGCCAATTTCCTTGACCGATGGAATTGAAAGACTGCTTTCACCATTTAAAAAAGTTGGAGTTCCAGCCCATGAGTTAGCCATGATGATGACCATAGCGTTGCGGTTTATCCCTACATTGCTAGAGGAAACTGACAAAATTATGAAGGCACAGATGGCACGGGGAGCAGATTTCGAGAGTGGCAATTTAATAAATCGGGCTAAAAATTTGGTTCCATTATTGGTGCCGTTGTTTATCAGTGCATTTCGCAGAGCAGACGATTTGGCGATGGCCATGGAAGCACGCTGTTATCGAGGAGGAGAAAATAGGACTCGCATGAAGGAACTAAAAATGACAGCACTGGACGTTTCAACATATGCGATTTTTATGGTGTTTGCCGTCGGTGCCATCATCAGCCGTTTCATGTGGTAGGTGTTATTAATGAATGTGAAATTGATGGTGGAATATGATGGAACAGCATACAGTGGTTGGCAGAGGCAAAAAAATGCCCCATCTATTCAGGAAATGTTGGAAATTGCTATTAGCTCAATCATCGGTAAAAAAACACATGTAATAGGTTCCGGCCGAACCGATGCAGGAGTTCACGCTTTAGGCCAAGTGGCTAACTTTAAAGCAAATACTCGAATTCCTGTTGATAAACTTCCATATGCTATAAACAGCAAACTACCGGAAGATATCGTCGTTAGACATGCAAAAAAAGTGCCGGATGACTTTCATGCAAGGTTTTGTGCCAAGAGAAAGCTTTACACTTATACCATCTATAATGCCCAATTTCCATCACCGCTGTTACGCAATTACAGCTATTTTTTCTCAAGACCATTGGATGTTAAGGCCATGGATAGAGCGTCAAATATGCTGATAGGTTCTCATGATTTTTCTGCATTTATGGCGGCGGGAAGTTCTGTCAAGTCTACAGTGCGCCGTATTGATAAGTTGCAGGTTATCCGAAACGGTGATGTGATAAAGATGGAGATTGAAGCCAACGGTTTTTTATACAATATGGTCAGAATCATAGCCGGAACTTTGCTTAAAGTTGGCCTTGATAAAATAAAGGTCGAAGACATAAACTCTATTCTTGAATCAAAAGACCGAACCCGGGCTGGAAAGACTCTTCCACCTCAGGGCTTATGTCTTATAAATGTATTTTATTAACGTGCTTGACACAAAAAATCACCTATAATACAATTACTTTATGGTTAAAAGGAGGGAAAAGGATGAGCACATTCATGGCAAAAAAAGAGGAAGTTAAACGTGACTGGTATGTGATTGATGCTAGCGGCAAACCCTTGGGACGACTGGCAACCAAAGTAGCCATGATTTTAAGGGGCAAACATAAGCCCACATATACACCTCATGTAGACACCGGTGATTATGTTGTTATTGTAAACGCAGATAAAGCTATTCTAACAGGTAAGAAAATGGACAATAAAATGTATTATAACCACACCGGTTACCCTGGCGGCATAAAAGCCCAGAACTTTCGAAGTTTCATGAGCAAAAGCCCGGAAAAGGTGGTCTATAAAGCTATTTGGGGTATGCTTCCACATAATGTTTTAGGCAGACAAATGATAAAAAAGTTAAAAATATACAAAGGAGAGCAACATCCTCACGAAGCTCAGCAACCTCAGCCACTAACTTTTGATATATAGAGGAAAGGAGGAATAATATGAAACAGGCAGTGTTAGCTACTGGTAGGAGAAAAACCTCCATTGCAAAAGTATGGATTATGCCCGGAAGTGGGAAAATCGTTGTCAACAAAAGGCCTATTGATAATTACTTTGGCCTTGAGACATTGAAAGCTGAAGTAAGGAGACCATTAGAAAAGACCAATACTTTGGATAAGTTTGATATAATCGCCAGCGTCAAAGGCGGCGGTTCTACAGGTCAGGCTGGTGCCATCCGGCATGGTATTTCCCGAGCCCTATTGCAGATTGACGGTGAATTTAGATCGGTTCTTAAAAAAGAAGGCTATTTAACCCGAGATCCTCGCAAGAAAGAAAGAAAGAAATATGGACTCAAAAAAGCCCGGCGTGCTCCACAATTTTCAAAGAGATAAAAGAAGGACAAAGTCCTTCTTTTTGTTTTTTTTATTGTTATTCTGAGCGAAGCGAAGGATCT
>JAQWCA010000164.1 GCA_028706065.1 Tepidanaerobacteraceae bacterium | reverse complement strand
GTTTTTCATCTCAACACACTTTTTATCCATACAATATTGTAGAAATAAGGTGGATTTATATTTTTTGGTGTTCTTGACTGTCAATTTTTGATGTGTTACTCTAACTATGAGAAAAGCAAATTCCTATCATATCATAAATTCCTATCATAATTCCTATCATAAACTGAAAAGCAAAGGAAGTCTGAAAGGGAACGTTAATAGAATAGTTATTAGAATTGTTATAATTATGTGTTGAAATATCTTCCAAAGTATAAGATAATATTGAGTAGGCATTATAAAAATTTTTTATTGCACATCCAATAATGATGTTAATGATTATCTGTTTTTCCTTTTAGAAAAACAGAATAGCTCACATACTTATGTAAATCAAGTTTTAAGTGCAATAAAGCTATATTGTAAAGAGATATTAATGAGATACGATATAGTAGTAGTATATAATTTGCTTAGGCCTAAAAGGGAGAATAAATTACCGGAAGTTTTAGATAAAGAAGAGGTAGCAAAAATATTTATAGGTTTCTCCAGAAAGATCAGTTCAGAAAATTTTTAATGAAGCGAGTAACAAAGCAAAGGTAGAGAAAGATGTAACGGTTCATACATTGGTTCATTCATTCTCATAAAGGGCTCGGGGGTGCAATCCATGAGGTATTCCTCGTGGGTTGCTCATGAAGAAAGGCTTGCCCACAGTCTCAAAGCAACCGAGTTGGTGCCTGCATTAGGTACTGCAGTCGCAGTAATCACAAACAGTCACCTGTAAGCTTTGAGACCGTCGCAGACGCTGGACGTTAGATGACATGTACCGAAGGAGCTAAATACGTAGATTTTAGGGGTTATTCCTATAAACTTTACTAAATAATGTAGGAAATCGGAGGCTTAAATGGTTAAAGTGAGGATTGAGGAAAAAAGATCTTTTTCAGTTGTAGGTAAGAAAACGCGGATTTCAGGGCAAAACAATGAAGAGTTTGGGTCATTTTGGAAAGAATCTCATGAAAATGGATTGATCAAAAAACTTCATGATATGAACCAAAATCAGCCAGGGGAAATAACAAATAGTAATGTTTTTGGTATTTCATGTGTTGAAAAAGATCCCAATAATAGAGCATTCTACTTTTTTATTGCTACTGAAAGTGATAAAGCGAATTCTGATTCAGGACTAGAATCTTATATCGTTCCTGCCTCAAAATGGGCTATTTTTGAGGGTTATGGTGAATTACCGATGTCACTAATTGAGGCAGAGATGTATGCATTCATGGAATGGTTGCCATCATCCACCTACAACCATGCGTTAGCACCGGAATTAGAAGTATATCCATCAATTGATCAAAAGGCTGTAGAGTTTTGGCTACCAATTATAGAAAAATAGGCATTACATCTATAGGGATTAGTCTATTAATGAATGTGAGCGGTACACGTCATCTAACAAAATTTTCACACTTCGGGCGTGCTCATGGGTCGTGTCTGCTACACCGTCTCACCGGGCGGCAAGCGTCGCTAAAGGGAAGGACTCCGCTGGTCCGGTTCGTCGGCATCGTGAAAAAGGAACGTTATACGAAATGATGATATCGGGGCAGTTCTTTGTGGTCTTGTTTGAAAAACCGTTGAAAATAGGGATGTTTTAAGGAACTGACTATATGACGTATTAGTAGATTTATGTTCACTATTGAATATATTTAAAATATACATTAATGGGGGGTTGTTATAGATAATAAGCTAAAAGAAAAATTTATTTTTAACACTTTGTTATATCTAGAAAAACTTCAACATTTGCATAAACCAATAAAAGATATTGATATTTCAGTGTCAAAACTCTATCCAGTAACACTTGTTGAAGATAATACTTTCTATGTATTTGACCTTAATGAATCTGGTGAGAAGTATGAGTATAAATTAGAATCCCCAACATCAATGCCAATACCAAAGGGTGTCTTAGCTGCATTTCCCCTAGATTTTTATAATGGGAAATCCTCGGCAATCATATCGGATGAAGCTTTTAATAGTCTTGAAGGGTATATATTCATTTTCCATGAATTTGTACATTGTTTCCAGTGGGAAAATGGTGAAAGAGATATTAGGACAACTTTAGAGATAGAAAGAAAATATAAGGAAGAAAATAATTATATGTGGGAAATCAATCATCCTTTCCCCTATGAAGATTTTAGTTAATTGCTAAACCCCATAATGCGCTAAAATTAAGCATTCTGAGATTTTATATTTATACAACTCCTCACCTTTTTGTGGTATAATGTAGTTGACTTCTATACTTTTCTTCTTGTCCCTGCGGTATATAAATAAGATTTTCCATAATCATCTCACCCTAATGAAATATTTCAGCTCATTGATACAAATATGATTGTATAATTAAATAAGAAATAAAACAATACATTCACTTTTCTTAGAACAAGCAATAAAAACACCAAATAATGTTGCTATACGCTTTAAAAATCAGGCGATAACTTATAGGGATTAAAACAACAAAGTCAATTCTATGGCAAGTTTACTAAGAAAAAGGAACATAATGAATAGTGAGATCGTAGGAATACTAACCAGACGGTCGATTGAAATGTTGGCTAGCATACTTGCAGTTTTAAAAGCAGGGGGTGCTTTCTTGCCTATAGATCCTGATTACCCCATTGAGAGAATTAGCTATATCCTTAAAGATAGCAATGCAAGATTTATTCTAACCGACAGGCTCCAAAACATCTACTAAATGAAAAACCTGTCATAATTTTAGTCTGCAAATTTAAATGCTTCTCTTGTATAGTTCTTCATCATTCAGCAGGCACATTCCTCCATCTCCTGTTGGCATCGCAAAGCCATTGCAGGGCATCCTCATATTCTCTTGCTCGCGCTCCTTCTTTTACAACCTTATAGATGAATTTCTTGTTTTCCCGGGCTAGTTTTGAGAGTATCGATTTCCATATTAATGATATTTTCGGAAAGTCCTTTGGGTCAGGGTGTTTAAACTGACGCATTATTATACATGTTTTGCGTCAATTAATCACACTTTTATATAAAGTATAACCTTGTTTCCAGTATTAGTAAATATAATCATATTATTTTTGAAAATTCATTTTGATGCAGTAAAATGGCACAGATGCAGGTTATGATACACCTGTGTAGTACCGGGTAGTTAACACTTATTTTCTATTCTGAATTATTACATCTCTATCCCCTTTTGTATTTGTTTTAAAATAGAGTATAGCATATCTCTTCAGCAAATCATGTATTTCTGTAGTGAACAATGTGATGCTCAGTGTCTTGGGAAGGAAGTACAGGTCATTTTGAAGTGAACTACCTAGGAGTCTGCTCGGAAAAGCATATTTATTCAAAACACGAAATTTTTAAAGCTTGAAACCCGCATAACTTCGTTTACATAAACACTTTTATACGTGATTTCTTCACAAAAGCCGACTTTTCGAGCGAACTCCTAGACAGCAGAAACTGCCGATAATGTTTTGTTATTCAAAACGATACGCCATAATGCGAAATGCAAACGGTAATAAGACAGATCATCGTTTTAGCAAAAATAGCGTTGAAGCTGTTTTTGCTGGTTTCATAGAGGACGTAAATCACTTGATTGTTGAGCAATGATTGAGTATAATAAAAGTAAAGAAAGTAAAGAATGTTTTATGGGAGGGAATATTTATGATGGACATGGCTCGAATCTCAACGAAAGGTCAAGTGACAATCCCTATTGCCATTCGCAAACTGCTTGGTCTTAAGGAAGGTGACAAGGTAGTTTTTGTCGAAAAGGATGGTAATGTAGTTCTTCTCAACTCCAACCGTCTTGCTATTGAAGAGTTTCAAAAGGGGATGGTAGGTGCCGCTGAAGAAGCTGGGTGGCAAAACGAGCAGGATGTAGTCGACTATTGCAAGGAAATTCGTAAGGAGATGTGGAAAGAACGCTATGAAGATAATGCTTGATACCAATATTCTCGTATATTTTGTTCTTGGAAGCTGATAAAACATAAGATATCTTTAAATTTCATCAAAAAATCATTTTGTGACTTTCCGGATAATAACCCTGTTATAAAAAATGTTAAAGTGGTATATTTAAAAATATAACGAGGCTAAGATGGACCCCCGCTCCACCTCATCGCATATTTTCAACCATTCTGGTTAAAAAATGCTTGGTGGCGGGTATCTATTACACACAACAAGTGGCGAGTCAAAATCTTCCGCCTCGCTGAAATGGCGTGTTGAAATTGCCAAGCAATTTCTTCCGTTATTTTAATTCATATTAAAGTTGCAAAAGCTAATCATATTAAATGCAGAATTCACCTGCATACATAAAGCAACTGGAAAACATAGTGTATCAAATGAGTAAAGGAGTGTTTTTTTATGGAAAAGTGGGTTTGTATTGTTTGCGGCTATATTTATGATCAGGAGATAGGTGATCCTGATAACGGGGTTGAACCAGGTACGCCTTTCGAAGAGCTTCCTGAGGAATGGGTATGTCCGGATTGTGGAGTGGGAAAGGATATGTTTGAACAGGAGTAGTGCGTTTGGTATGCCTTGCTTTCTTTGTTTGGTTACCAACGAAATCAAGAACATACACTTTCTTTAGTTCCCAACATAAGTAAGCTCTCGTATGTTCTTTGTACGACTCTCAGTATAGAGCTCTTAACCTATAGTACGTTCCGATAAGACGTATTTGTTCTCGGAATGCACTACAGGTTGAGAGTTTTAACTTTTTCAATTCACCGTTTAAACTCTTTTGCTATACCCATTGCAACCCCTTGCAGCATTTAACAATGTGTGATATGATAAAAAAAATTAAATATTTTCCTTATCAAGAGAGGTGGAGGGACTGGGCCCTTTGAAACCCGGCAACCGGCTATATGCAGCGGTGCCAA
>JAQWCA010000163.1 GCA_028706065.1 Tepidanaerobacteraceae bacterium | reverse complement strand
AAAACCGCCAAGGCCCATTAATCTTAAATAATGCCCGGCTATCTCCCGTCTTTTTGCAGCTGATATCCCTCTTATTCTCAAGCTATAAGCAACATTTTCAACTACTGTCATCCATGGAAATACCGAATCTCCCTGAAACACCATTGAAGTCAAAGGCTTTTCCGGATTTTTTGACCTCATAATCACTTTTCCACGTGTCTGCTTTTCCAAACCTGCCAGAATTCTCAGCAATGTCGTCTTACCACAACCACTGGGGCCTACCAAACATAAAAATTCTCCTTCTTTAACTGATAAATCTATGTTTTCAAGGGCTATCACCCTGTTTTGGCGGGTGTTAAACACCTTAGTTAGTTTTTCAATAAGTATTGCCTCGGTGGGATACAAATTGCTCACCTCCTGTTGTTTCCCCAAGGTATAACAATTCTTTCGACAATATCTAGTAAATAAGAAAAAATGTAGCCAAGGAAAGCCATAGTTATAAGGGCTACAAACATCTTCTCAATATCGAACATATCATAAGCCCTCCATACCATCCACCCCACCCCTGCTTTAGCTGCTGAAAGCTCCGCTGCAACTATTAGAAGCAGTGCAGTCCCCATACCTAGCTTAAATCCCGCAAATATCATGGGCAATGCTCCTGGAAAAGCCACCGTAGAGTAAAACTGAAAAGGAGTAGCACCAAAATTTTTTGCTACATCAAGATAAATATCATCAATACTTAGCACACCGGCCATGGTGTTTATCAGAACTAGGTAGAACACACCGATAGCTATGGTAAATATCTTCGACGCTTCACCTAAACCGAAAATTATAAGGATAAGAGGCATAATCGCCAGCTTTGGTATTGGGAATGTAGCTGCTACCATCGGCATAAGGCTGGCTCTTACCGGTGGAAAAAGTCCCATAGAAAGACCTAGAATAACTCCCGGCACAGCTCCAGTCAAAAAGCCCAGCAATATCCTTTGAGCACTTATAAAGGTATGATACAGAAGTTCGCCAGAATAAATCATTGGCATCATAGTCTTAAAAATACTGACCGGACTTGAAAATAATCGGGCATCAACAAGACCCCACCGAGCAAAAACCTCCCATAATAATAAAAGCAATGACGGGGATAAAAAAGCCAACACTTTCATCACAAAAGCCTTATCTAATAAAGTAGTCTTAGATTCACCTTTTTCTTCCTTTATAATGATGTGCTCAAAGGTTTTGTCAATCCTTTCTTCAATTAAACTCATAATATGTCGCCCCTTTCCAGTAAGGTGGCCGAAAATCGGTATTCGATTTTCGGCCACAGATGTTGCCTATTTGGGATAGTTGCCCAATATTTCTACGGCATATTTAGCGTAACTATTGTCAACCACATCTTCAGCCTTCAATTCTCCTTTTAACAAGTCTCTCTGTTTATACCAGTCAAGATCCATCTGGATGCCCTTCATTCTTACATAACCATCTGGATCAAGACCAACTGGAAACATCTTTTCGTAAAGTTCCTTTTCCTTCACAACCGAATATTCTGCAAGGATTGATATGATTTCGTCTTTGTTTATATCTTTGAAGAAGGCATCATTATAGTCCCGTAAGGATTTGACATAAGCCACCATGAATCGATTCGCCACTTCTGGTCGGTCCAACATGCTTTTTCCATAAACCAAAAGTGCGGTTTGTGCATCGGGGTCGTATTCTGAAGGATCTTTCCATGGATCAGCGATATCTTTATCTATAGCTGCAGCTACAAAGGGCTCTATTACCATACCGCCATCAATACTCTTATTGCTCATAGCTGCTACAATATCAGGAAAACTTCTGATGACCTGTAAGTCCACATCATTTGTCGTCATCCCACCTTGATTCAAGACCCGATCCAGAGCGATTTCATCAAGAGAGGCAGTACCTACTACCGCCAGTTTGCGCCCCCTCAAATCCTTAAAATCTTTAATCTCATCTACCAGATCCTTTCGGATCATCAAACGGTAGTATCCCTGATCTTTTACATTAATTCCTTTGTCTCCAACAATTTTTATGGGGATATCCCGTAGGATTGCATTAAATAACCCCGATGCCGTAACGGTACACCCCACATCAAGCTGACCAGCCCCCAAGGCATTTATCATATCCTGACCAGTACTAAAGTTGACTGCTTCAATTTCAATACCCAATTCCTTATAATAACCCTTGGCCATGCCTATGAGGACTCCTCCGTCAGATACAACCTCTTTCATTCCTACCGTCACCTTTACAACCGGGGAAAGAGGCTCTAATACAGTTTGTTTGTCATCCATGTTATCTTTTTGTACTTCCTGCTCTTGTGCTACTTCTTTTGGTTTTTCTTCTACAGCATTCTGACCGCACCCTAATGTAAGCGCAGAAAGCAGCATCACCACTACCAAAAACAACGCTATACGTTTCAAAAAAACCACCCCTTTTAAAAAATTAACCTTCTTTATATATATTCCGATGAACATAAATCGGTTACGATTCAAAAAAAAAGGAATGATATTATATCATTCCTGATGAATAATCCGAATAATCCGGGACGGTTCTAAATTATTCACTCACGTCCAAAATCAATTACAAAAGCTTTTTTCTGTAATTTTTCACTGCTTTAAATATATAAAGACCAAGGCCTATTAAATCACCCTTTTTTATAAGTGTTTCAACTTCCTTTTTCATAAAATCCCATCGCGGTGTATCATAGTACCGTTCAATAAAATAAGACAGATTTTCCTGCATTAAATTGTCCCGGTCAACAGCTTTACTCCCAGCTGTATCAGATATTAAACCAACAAAGTAATTATAAGTCTCTTCTTTTGTCAAGCCTTTTAGCCCCCTAAAGCGATTATAATTAAGTAGCGTAAGAATAAATATATTCTATTATAATATATTTATTCGACAAAAAAAACTCTTTTTTGGGGTCTTTTTTTTAATATTTTTTGAATCATTTAACGTCCTGTTGTTTTGGCCGCAAAAATTCCATGCTAAAACTCATTACATCTTCAAACACTGACGTATTTATAGAATAGTAAATGAATTGACCCTTTCTTTCATCTATTACCATTCCGGCCTGTTTTAGAGTATTAAGATGATGAGATATGCTGGGCTTAGATATATCAAACTTATCTGCGATTTCTCCTGCGGTCATATCTTTATTTTTAAGCATAAAAAGGATTTTCCGGCGTATAGGATCCGATAAGGCTTTAAACATAATATTTAGGCTCATTTTATACACCCTTTTTTCGTGAATCATTGATTTTTTAACTTTTGAAATAATATATAAGAGTAGATAAATCCATAGAAGCTAACTATAATCAAAACTCCCATAGATACAATAAAAGCCGGTTTTTCTGCAATAAATATACTTAGTATCCATATCAAACCGGCTGCAACCCAAAGGGGGCCCGAAGACCTGTGAGTTTTGTTCCATACTTCCTCGTTGGCAAGGGTCCAAGGAGTCTTTATACCAAAAGTATAATTGTGCTTTATCTTGCCAAAATAGTTCCCAATAAATACCAACAAAACTCCAATACCGAATCTTACTATCTTACCTATAGAAAGAGGAAATCCTAAAGCAAAAAGGGTAGTAACTACATAGAGAACTATAAAAAATCCTACCATCACCCAGCGAAAACCTTCATATACTCCCTGAAACTTTTTGTAATTTTCCGGTCTGGGATCCAAAATCGGTGCAAAGGACATTAACACATATAAAGCAAGAGTCATACTTGGGAAAAACAATACGTGAAAGGTTTTCGAACTATAACCATCCACCTGTCCAGATATATTCCAATGTGACGGTACACGCTCAGGCAAGTATGGATAAAGAAGATAACCTAAGATGTAGAGAGAAATAATCAAAGCTATTATAAACCAATTTATAGGTAACCTATTTTTTGTTTTCTTACCCAAAGTAAATCCTCCTTTTAGATATTTTGATAACTATCTAAACATATTTTAACATATAACCATTAAAAAATAAATAGGATTGCAATTAGTGGAATTTTTCTCCTAAGGATGATTCAGGTCAGTTGGGGCCTGCGGAAGATGCTTTGATAGGTAATGTTATATCCAACCCGGATATGCTCTTCATCATTCTTGGCCGGATAATCCGTTCCTTTGACCTTTGCCTGGCCTGTGCAACCCATGTAATTGACTGTAACGGAAATGACATGGGTAAAGTCATTATTTAATACAATGACTGAATAAATTTAACATATTTACAAAATATTGAATAATTGTTATCATAGTAATTGACAGAGATGGACATAAAAACCTTTTTATGCTGAAAAAAATAAAAGTCCGTCGAAAATCACTAAAGAATAAGGGCTGTTAAAATATTTTCATTTATCAGGGCTTTTACTTATGCTTGAGGGGCTAATAAGGACGAGTGATGTCACATTTATCGAAAAAAATAAAAAGGAGGTTTACTTGTGGCACAACTAATTGGTATCGATGTGGGTTATGGATTTGTAAAGGTAACAGACGGTGAGGTTGGTTATTCTTTTCCCAGCGTTGTAGGGGAAGGTCATACAAAGCCTACCTTCAGTACAAAAATCAATCAAATACCGGCTATTGACCATCTCAAGATAGGTATCGGGAATAAGCTCTATTTTGTGGGAAAATCAGCTATCAGGCACTCCAGATTTGCTTATCGAGATCTTTCTTACACACGCTCTGTCAGTGATGACTTGGAAGTCCTGTTTTTCAGTGCTTTAAGCTTTTTTTCCAAAGGTGTTGATAATGTTTTTAATGTTGTTACAGGACTGCCCGTTGAAAGAATGCATCTTGCTGATGACTTTATCAATAGGGTCAAAGGTGAAAGGACAATAACTTTTTTTGACGGTGATGATGGTCACGAAATTAATATTACCAT
>JAQWCA010000162.1 GCA_028706065.1 Tepidanaerobacteraceae bacterium | reverse complement strand
GTAGGTGTGCTTTATATATGGTTTTTTGCCCATCGAACTGCTATAATTTTAAGACAGTTTGGGGAATTTCTCACTAATGTTTTTTATCAGGAAACCCCAATTCTGGTTTTTATAACTATTACTTCAATTGTTGTAGTTTATGCTGTTCGTCAAGGTATTGAAACTATTTGCCGTGTCGGTGAAATTTTATTTCCCATTATTATTTTTGCTATCATTTTTGTTATTGCATTTATTGCTAAAGATATGGATTTAAAAATTCTCACTCCCGTGATGGAAAATGGAATCCTTCCCGCTGTTTACGGTGCCTTTGTTATAGCTCCAAGAACTACAGGAATCTTATTCCTGTCAATGCTTATGCCTTATATAAATAACCCCAAAAAAACAAAAACCTATTTGGGCCTAGGATATATATTTATCACATTTTTTTTTGTTCTAACTACCATATCTATTGTAACTCTTTTCGGGGTTGAACAGGCGAAATTACTGGTTTTCCCCTTTTATAATGTCGTTCGTATGATAAGTTTAGGTGATTTTTTTGAAAGAATTGATGCAGTATTCGGTTCAATATGGGTTTTAGGCATGTTTGTCAATATTGCAATCAATTATTATATTACAGTTCTAGCAGCAGCTCAGCTCTTAAAGCTTCAGGACTATCGTTCCTTATCACTGGCTATGGGAACAATAATAGTAAGTCTATCCATATTCCAATCTGAAAGCATGATTAGCTTAAATGAATTTCTATCATATAAAATATATACATGGTATACTTTATTCTTCATTGTAGTATTACCTTTATTTTTACTTATAACAGCAGTGATTCGGAAAAAAGGAGACGATTCAAGGTGAGAAAAGGGCTTTTGATCCTTTTAACAGCTATAGTATCATTAACTGTTGTGGGCTGTTGGAACCGCCGTGAGTTAGATACTTTGGCCATAGTAACTGCCGTGGGAATCGATAAATCCAAAGAAGATGGCAAAATAACCACAACCATGCAAATAATGAAACCCAGTGAAATAAAATCCGCTTCTTCGGGTTCCGGCGGCTCAAAAGGCGTCTGGGTAGTAACTTCTACCGGTTATACGGTTTTTGACTCTGTCAGAAACGCCACCATGCAGTCTGATCGAAAATTGTTTTTTGCTCAAAATAGGGCTATCGTAATTGGAGAGGAAATAGCTCGGGAAGGTGTAACACCTTTGCTTGATCTTTTTGATCGCGATCCAGAACCCCGACGTCTTACCTGGTTATTGGTAGCAAAGGGTAAAGCCGGCGATGTCATACATGCTGAACACGAACAGGAAAACATCCCCTCAAAGGCCATAGAAAGCTTGATTAAATCCAGTGATGTTACTTCTATGGCTGTTACAGTTAATCTCAATGATTTTTTGAAAAATCTATCCACACATAGCACAAACGCCGTGGCAGGTCGAATTGATATAATAAATGAGGAAGATGGGGAAAATAAAAAGATTAAGATGCGAGTTACAGGTGCCTCAGTATTTAAAGGAGATAAGCTGGTGGGATTTTTTGATCGTTCGGAAACTCGGGGTCTTAACTGGATTAACGGAAAGGTAAAAAGCGGAATCATCGTAGTCAAATCGCCAATACAAGAAACAAAAAACGTTGCCCTTGAAATAATAAGAGCCAGCAGTAAGATAACCCCTGAAATTCAAGACGGCCAGATAGGCATAACCGTTGAGATAAAGGAAGAAGGCAATTTAGGAGAGCAAATGTCCAGTCTTGAGTTGACTAATACTGAAATGTTCCGGGTGTTGGAGCAACGAAAAGCTCAAGTAATAAAAAACGAAATTGAGTCTGTTTTTAAAAAAGCCCAAAAGGAGTGGGGGACTGACATTTTTGGTTTTGGAGAAGCTGTGCATCGGAAATATCCTAAGGAGTGGAAAGAACTTAAGGAACAATGGGGAGATGTGTTTCCGGAGATTGATGTGCAGATAAAAGTTGATGCAAAACTCAGAGCCCCCGGTCTTTCTGCAGGTCCGACCAAAGCCAAATGAGGGTATAGGAGGAGATAACAGTGGTAATTGCTTTGATTCTGGTTTTTATCTTAATATTACTTTTAGAAGTTCCAGGCCTTCTTAAAAAGAAGGCCTGGAAGGAACTCGCTGCCTTTTCAGTGCTTCTTACTATCGGTTTTGTTCTCGGGCTTTTGCAAGTTATCGGTGTTAAAATACCGAGCCCTAATGATGGGATTATGCTTTTGTTGAAACTAATGCTTAAAATCGACTACCTTTGACAATCCCGCAAAATCACCAGGGAATGCTTTGCTTCCCTCAATACATGGTCTGCCAACAATTCCGGTATCAGGCTTATTATCTCACATCTTGCTATCAGATCTTTAGCTTGCGCTTTAAAGTCACGAAGGCTTGTGATTGCGGTTATGGCATCATTGGTGAATCGTCCAAGGGATGGAACAAACATGGGATTAATTCTTAAAAAGGACTGGAAGTCTTCAGCCTGAAAACGTAGTTCGTCAAGTTGTTCACTGAAAACATTGGCCGTTTCAACTAACTGCCTCTCCGAGGGGTCTAAGAGGTGTTTTATAAACTTCGAGTGATCAGCCATGATCCTGAGCCAGAAAACCTCTTCCAGCAATAAATTTGTCACCGGATTTATCATCTCACCTCTCTGCAATCGCTCCAGATGGTTTACAAAATAAATGGCTTCTCTTCGTATATGGTCTATAAGCAATGGATAGTTGAACCCGCCCAGCCTACACTCGAGCATCATCAGAAGCAGTCTGGTTTTATATTCTATTAGTTCCCTTGTGAGTTGTATGCTTTCTTCATTAAGGGCACGGACTACCGGCACATTACCCCCCTGAATCCGCTGAGCTCTATCTAAAAGCCGGTCAAAAGCCTGCTCAAAGAACAGAGCCCTCTCAATTAGTTCCTGCTGGTCGCAGGGCAGGCCTAACCTTAAAAATAATGAGTGCTCTTTCATTATCCTAAGCCAAAAAACATTCAAACTTAAGGATTCATTGATAAACTGATTTTGGCCGAGACCTCTATTGGCTTTTTTATCATCACTCATGTAAAAACCTCCTCACCTTTATTTCACATAATATTTAATGCTGTGTAGTAAGATCCTTCGGTCGTTACCTCCCTCAGGATGACAATAATAGTAATTTCATAGCAATGGCAGGGCTGTCGCTGCGCTAAGAATACCAGGACTGTCTATACACTCAGAATGACAGGATAGTATTTAAAATACATAAGTTTTTTATTCTTCCAACTAAAAAGTGACTTTATTGTTAATTATGAAATCTCATATGATTTTTGTAGGTTAACACCAATCATTATATATTCAAAAGCAGTATTCTTCTGATATAATATATACAATAGTTGAATTGGAGGTGACTAACTTGAATGCCGATCAGCGAAGAGAAAAAATTATTGAACTGTTAAAAAACAAGCAGGAACCTCTATCAGGTAATGAACTGGCAAGAATCTTCGGGGTTACTCGCCAAGTAATTGTTCAAGATATTGCCATCCTTCGAGCTTCCGGAAAAGATATAATCGCCACCGCTCAAGGGTATATAATGAAAAATCCTCTACCGTTTTGCACAAAGCAAATTGCCGTTTGCCATGATGATAAAAATACCAGGGAAGAGCTTTTAACTTTCATTGAATGCGGTTGTAAAGTGATAGATGTAATCGTAGAACACCCTCTATACGGTGAACTTCATGGTATGCTAATGCTTTCAAGTTCTAACGATGTAGACAATTTTATCCATTCTATGAAAAAGCACAAGGCAAGCCTGCTTTCCCAGTTGACAAATGGTGTTCACATTCATACTGTAGAGGCCATTAACTTTGATTGTATAAATAAAGCTAAAAGTTTATTAAAAAATAAGGGAATCCTACTGGAATAGTCAATTTTTTTAAAAACAGTTGACTACTCATGTGTATATACAGTATAATAGTTACTAAATTAATTATAAAAATTTGAAAGGACTAATGTATCATGAAAGTAAAACAAATAGTATCCGGTGCTTTGCTAACGGCTTTATCATTACTTATACCTATTGCCTTTGGGGGATATCTTAAAATATACATTCCTCCCTTTTCCGCCACTTTAGCATCCCATGTTCCTTCTATGATATCGATGTTAATCGGACCTACAGCGGCGGTCATGGTTGGATTGGGATCATCCCTAGGCTTCCTCTTGATATTGGGGCCTCATGTAGCTGCTCGGGCATTTATTCACGTGTTTTTTGGACTGGCCGGAGCTTTATTAATAAAAAAAGGCCTCTCTTTCGAGAAAGCCTTGGTTCTCACCGCACCAATTCATGCCTTAGGCGAGGCCTTGGTTGTGCTGCCCTTCGGTTTTGACCTGCATACGGCTTTTGTGGTAGTAGGAATTGGGACTCTTATACACCACTTAATTGACAGCACTATATCAGTGGGTCTAGCGAAAGCGGTTTCCACCGGATTGTCTTTATCCGGAAAAAACTTTTGATCAGTCTTTATCCACGATAAAGGTTCTTCGCCTGCCCTTTCAGCAGCTTAACTCTCTTTTGACTATATCTTTCAGGATAAAGCCAGCTTCTTTTATAACATTAAGACACCTAACTTCATCGTTATGGTGTTTTTTGTTTAATGGAGGCATAGGCCATAAATGCGATAAAGTATCGTTGCAACCTGTGCCCTTGTAGCATTATCCTGAGGTGCAAATTTTCCTTCACCTACGCCACTTATAATTTTTTCTCTCAGGCACAAGGCGGCACTTTCCTGTGCCCATGTGGCAATTTCAGCAAAATCCTTAAACTTTTTCAAATCTTCCAGGTTTTCTTGTTTGTAAAACTTATTTTCCAGTATATTTGAAATGATTTTTATCATTTCCTGTCTTGTAATATTCCCATTGGGTT
>JAQWCA010000161.1 GCA_028706065.1 Tepidanaerobacteraceae bacterium | reverse complement strand
TGAGCTGTAGCTACCAAACGGCAATCTTTAAATAGGCGTTGTTTTGTATAGGTACTGCCTATATCAATTACATAATAGTCGTATTTAGCCATGGGTAGTATCACCTTTCTTTAGGTATATAGCAGTATCCTTCCATAATCCTTCTGGCTGTTCTATTAATCGCAGCCTTTTTGAGATTCCAATTTCCTTTTTCATAGTCTGCTTTTACATCGATAGTTATAATCCCAGCAGGATGACCGATTTTGAGGATAGAGGCCTTACCCCGATCTTTTTCTTTCATCACTTCATTGACTACAGTCCCCTCAATCCGAGCAGCAGCACCGGTACATATGGTTCCTGTGCCAGCGTAGGTCTTGTGCATTATCTGCATATACATCAATCTAGATACAAAATCCATATCTTCTTCCCTAATTTGCTGACCGGTGGTAAAATCTTTGTAATCTGCAGCCGGAGATACAAAAGCTACCATGGGAAAGGCCGGAGATTTTTGCTTGGCTTCTTTCCAGTCATCGACCATACAAATAATTTGAGCAGCTTTTGCACGAATTTCCTCAAGAATATCTAACATTCTTGGGTTACCGTCAATTTCTTCAGGAGTCTCGATCCCTGTAAGGCCCAAATCCTCAGCCTTTATAAAGACCATAGGATTGGCAGCATCAACTATGGAAACTTCCCGTTCCCCTAAATCAGTTATTTGAATTTTATCCTTTACATTTCCCGTAGGTAAGAGTTTACCAGTCTTCGCTCCTGCCGTTTGGGAAAAATCGATAGATATTTCAGCACCTGTTCCCGGCACTCCGGCTATTTTACAGTCTCCAAGCACCTTTGCTTTTCCGTTTATAACTTGAACCTTCTGAACTAAGATAGAGTTGGTATTTGTATTGTGAACCCTTACGGTTGTATACGGTTCTTCTAACTTAACCATACCTTCGTCCACAGCAAAAGGGGCCACTCCAGATGAGATATTGCCACAGTTGCCTGAATAATCAATTGTGGGTGCTACATAGGAAACTTGCCCGAAGGTATAATCTATGTCAGCATCGGGTCTCGAAGAAGGACCGATAATGGCAACTTTACTTGTCAAGGGATCAGCACCCCCAAGACCGTCAATCTGTCGCACATCAGGACTTCCGAATATTTTTAAAATTACCTGATCTCTCTTGTCCTTGTCCTTAGGCAAGTCTTCAGCCCTTAAAAAGATTCCTTTACTCGTACCTGCCCTCATTATTACAGTTCTGATTTTTTCCTGTTCCAAGACTCTCTCCTCCTATGAACTTTCTTTAGTCTTTTCATCAATCCATGCAACAATATCTTCTAACTTAGACCCTGGACCGAAAAACCCGTCAACTCCAAGAAAACCAGGACCTTCGTTTTTGATTTTATCCTCATATTCTTTATGGTCTTCTTCCTTTTCTGCAATCCTGCCCCCGGCCATAAGCACTATATCATCCCTTATGCCCAGTTCTTGTAAACGCTGGTTTACCCTGGGGAATAAGGTCATGCCAAGACCTAAGAGATTGCTAACTCCCACCACACTGGCTTTTGTTTCTGCAGCCACTTCCGCCACAGTTTCAGGTAGGTTCATGCCCCTTAGGAATATTACCTCGAAACCTGCTTGTTGGATAGCTTCCCTAATTTGATTTATTCCAACCACATGAGCATCGGCTCCCACAGTAGCAAGAACCACCTTATGTTTCTTGGTTATTGGAACTTCTTTAGGAACTTCGACCTTCTTTTTTGTGACTGGCATATATTTATTGTTCACTCCAAGAGGAGTGTATCCCGGCACATACCGCCTGATTCCATCGGGGTCGCGATAGGTCTTTACAAATCTTTTCAAATCCCAGCCCCCGGCTCTCGGAGTATCTAGTATGCCGCTTTTACCGGCATTTACTATAAGGTCTATAAACTCCTCAGGACTATAGCGTTTCCAGAAGTCTTCAGTAATCTGCTCGGGTTTCAGCATGATAGATTCACCTAATGCTGCTGTCAATACCGCCAAGGCCTCCTGCTTTATTTCATTTTTGCGATGTGTGATATATTCGTTATTAATATCAGCTTTATAAGTGTTCTCAAATACGTTCATGGTGGCCCAGATGGCTCTTGCCATAGATTCTCCTGTAGGTATTCCCACTGATTCGGCAGCTTTTGGCCTGTAGAAATTAGCTCCGCCTAATTTTGCACTTATGGCCATCCTGGCAAAGTGAGCCTGTTCTGCTATTAAATCAGCAGGAGGATTCTGGAAGGTCTCGGGAACTACTACGATAAATTCACTCCATATCATTTCTCGAAAGGCTTTCATTAGTGCTAAATCTGCCATAAGGTTAATGCCGCCTACATTCATTTGAATACAGCTTAAAGCACGATCCAGACCGCCCAAAACTGCCAGCCCTTCAGCTAAAAGACACATGGCAAGGGCCATCCCGTCAGTACCTTCGATATTGTTTATGTGTTTATGAGAATCAAGCTGGACGAAAATGTTATTTTCAGCACAAATCTGAATAGCTTTAAATCCATTGACGACTTTAGTTTTGTAATCATGAATACCGCGCCCGCCAAAATGCACATGAATGACAGGTCCTATATCAGTGCCGTCAAAACCGGCTATAAAAGAATTTAATATGGACAAGTGTGGAGTGTCGCCAGTTGCATTAATCCGCATGGGATGCTTTGAACCTCCACCCATTTTTACAAATTCCCGCTCTCCAATAGGTGTTATTCCACCTTTGCCCCGAGACTGTTCTATTAGTTCAATGCCATCTAATGGGTCTATGTGGCGAGTAGCTTCTGAATGTACAAAGTGAAACAGAGTTGTTCCCAGTTTTTTCGCCATTTCGTACATAGGTTTTGATTCTCTAAAGGTTTCCTCAGCAGTGTTTCTACCTAGTATTGGATTCATTATGGGAATTCCATCTTTTAGACCTTTTCTCCCCAATTCGGATAATCGGTACCCACTTCTTACAACTCCATTAACTTCCCGGGGATATGGTTCCGGAAGACCTTGAATAATTCCCTTTTCATCGATATAGGGCATTTTGACTCCGAAAGCCTTTTCATAAGCTTTTATTCGCTCCATATCTTCTTTGATTATTCTTTCAGTATTAGGCCTTTTTTCAGTCAATTAGTTCACCTCTTTCACGCAGTATATTCCTTACACGATTTATAAGACCGCCTGCCTCTAGAGTTGCCAAGGCCGGCTCAGAAAGTTTGTTTAGTTCGTAAGTTCTTCCTGAATCGATATGTAATAAAGTCCCTGCTTCTATGTCAACTTCGACCAAATCGCCTTCTTGAATTTCTCTTTTCATATGGTCTATGTTCTCGGAAGGGATTACCGGTAAGCCAATATTTATAGAGTTCTTTCTAAAAATCATGGCAAAAGAAACAGCGATGGCAGCCCCAACTCCAGCCTCTTTCAAGGCCACAGGGGCTTGTTCTCGGCTGGAACCACATCCGAAATTTTTGCCTCCTATGATCACATCCCCTAGTTTTACCTTTTCAGCAAAATCCGGAATAGAGCTTCCCTTTAATGCATAATTTTTATGCTGACAAGTAGGAACCGACATGGCGTATCCGGGTAAAATCTGATCTGTATCTATACGATCTCCCAGAAAAAACACTCGACCTTTAACTTTTTTCAAGATCATCCCTCCTATAGCAAAACCCTTCCCGGACTTACTATGTATCCGGCCACGGCACTTTCTGCGGCCGTTCTTGGGGAAGCTAGGTATACCTTAGCTTTTTTATGTCCCATACGACCCGGAAAGTTTCTGTTAGTGGTTGATACGGCAATATCCACTTCACTGAGTAGGCCTTGATGAGCTCCGAAACATGGGCCACATCCCGGATTCACTACTATAGCACCGGCATCGCGAAATATCTTCGTTATACCTTTCTCATCCATTTGTTCGATAATGTTCTTTGATGCAGGAACGACTATCATAGTCACTGCATCGGATATGCTTTTTCCCTTTATTACCTCGGCAGCAATTTCCATATCGGAAATACGGCCATTTGTACAGCTTCCGATAACAACTTGAGTTATAGGTGTCCCTTCTACATCTTTCACTGGTTTAACATTGCCCGGAGAATAAGGGCAGGCCACTTGAGGCTGTATGTCCGATGCTTGTATCCTATAAGTTTCCTCAACTGTTCCTATGGGCTCACCTTGATCCACATACCCTATCATTGCTCCCATTTCTATAGCCATATTGGATATAGTCATCTTTTCATCAAAGGACATGTTCGTAATAGTATCACCACCAAATATCACCGCTTTGTCCGTAAAGCCGTGAGTGCCAAATTTGCCTATTATATAAAGAATGACGTCTTTTGCATATACTCCGGATTTTAAAGTCCCTTCAACTTTAATTAAATAAGTTTGAGGCACTTCTATATCTATGGTTCCCAGAGCCATCACAGCTGCCAGTTCTGTAGCTCCTACCGGAATAGCTACAGCACCGTAGGCACCGGCTGTACATGTATGAGAATCGGCGCCTACTACGATATCTCCTTTTTTGTATAGGCCCTTCTCAGCCACCAACTGATGAATGACTCCATCACCCTGGTGATACAATTTTATTCCCATAACTCTGTAAAAGCGTTTTAAGCTATTGTGCTGTAATCGTGAATCAACTGAAGAAGAAGGTATATTATGATCTATGACAAATATTACTTTGTCCTTATCAAAAACTTTTTTGGCACCGATTTTGTTAAATTGTTCTATGGCCATGGGACCGGTAACATCATGGGCTATTGTCAGATCTACTGGAACACTCAATTCATCTCCGGCTTTTACTACTTCTCTTCCGGTCTTTTGGGCTATAATCCTTTCAATGATATTCAAGCTTTAAGTTCACCGCCTTTTTAAGGATTAACCATTACTATGCCTAGTTC
>JAQWCA010000160.1 GCA_028706065.1 Tepidanaerobacteraceae bacterium | reverse complement strand
CATATCTATATATTTAGAATTCACACCCGCCAATCTAAGCGCTTCTTTTGCTCTATCCACTGTCCGGTTGGCAATAATCGGTATTTTTATACCCTTCATATTAAATACCTGACTCACTACCCCGCGGCCCATTCGTCCTACTCCCACAAGACCAACGTTAATTTTATCTCCGCTTTCATCAAGCTTCCTGAGTCCGGTGTTGATATTTAGCATGGTGACACTCCTCGTATTTGTCTAAAATATTCTAGGCTACTGGGCGATTTCAATAGTGATTATTTCACCTAATTCTATAGTTGGGGCCTCAATACCTTTTACATGTATATCACCGGGCATTTCCGGGGTTGACTTGCCATCAAATTTGAGGCACACATGTCCCATAAGCTTCAAATTATTGTTTACATTTCCCCCAACAGCTGTGATAGTGTATATCCTATCTGCTAAACATAGTTTGTCTCCAGTCTTAATATCTTCTAAGAGTTCACCACCATTGTGCATTACTGATATATCTTTCATTTCCAATGGCATGTGTTTCTTCGTAAATAAGACTATAATATTTTGGGAAAAAAACTTCTTTGCCATCTCCCCAATGGCAGTAACAGTTACTTCATATTTTTTCATAAATTGCCTCCTCGCTTTTTATGCTTTGGGTACATTCTTCCAATCATTCAAAAACCTCTCTATACCGATATCTGTCAATGGATGCTTTATCATCTGTTTTAATACTTTATACGGTACAGTGGCAATATCAGCACCAGCTTTAGCTGACTCAAAAACATCCATAGGTGACCTGATGCTGGCAGCTATAATCTCTGTTGAAATATCGTGGAAATTAAAGACCTCAGCGATATCTGATACCAAGGTAATTCCATTTTGAGTAATATCAGTAAAACGACCTATAAAAGGACTTACATATGTGGCTCCAGCTCTAGCGGCAAGCAGAGCTTGATTTGGGTTGAAAACTAGAGTGACATTGGTTTTAATATTCTTTTTGCTAAGTTCATTTGTGGCTTTAAGCCCTTCCCAAGTCATCGGTATTTTTATAACAATATTGGGATGCCAATCGGCAATCTCTACAGCCTCTTTGACCATTCCTTCTGCTTCAAGACTGATCACTTCGGCACTGATAGGCCCGTCCACTATTGATGTGATTTCAAGGATGGTTTTTTTAAAATCTCTACCTTCTTTGGCTATTAAAGATGGATTTGTTGTAATTCCATAAATTACACCCGTAGCAGCAGCTTCACGGATTTCGTCTACATTAGCGGTATCAAGAAAAAATTTCATTGTTCAACCTCCATTATTATTGTCATACAATATTTTATACTATTTTCATGAAGATTTCCAGTCAGAATACTTATTACTCATTTATACTGTCATTAAGATTCACATCAAACTAAAAAAGACCACCTTTTTTTAGGCAGCCTTGTAAAATTGTTTTATCAACACTTCTTCTATTAAGCTTATGTGTAAAGAGGTCGTTTAGTATAATGTGTATGCAAAAGCTGATGAGATTTTTCTCCCAAGGGCTTTCCCAGATACTCCTTGTATAAAGCCTGAATCGCAGGATTTTCGTGAGATTTTCTAAGTTTCATGCTACGATCTACCTCATAAATAGCTTTGCCCCTTTTTTCTCTGTAATCAACCTCACAGCGCTCATCAGAACTCAGTATGGGTTGCCCACCGCCTCCTATACAACCTCCGGGGCAGCACATTATTTCGATGAAATGGTAATCTACTTCCCCGTTTTTTACCTTATCTAAAACTTTACGCGCATTTGATAGACTATGCGCTACTGCCACTTTAACTTTAGTTCCTTCCACATCAATTGTAGCTTCCTTTACTCCTTCAACACCTCGAACTTCTCTAAAATCAATATTCTCCAATTCTTTACCGGTAACTATTTCATATACCGTCCGCAGTGCCGCTTCCATAACTCCGCCAGTAGTACCGAAAATAGCTGCAGCTCCAGTTGAAATCCCAAGAGGTTCATCAAATTCTCCATCAGGCAACTTGCTCACATCAATACATGCCTCTTTCAACATCCTTGAAAGCTCCCGTGTAGTCAAAACCGCATCCACATCTTGGTATCCGCTGGAATTCATCTCAGGTCGCAAACACTCAAACTTCTTGGCTGTACAGGGCATAATGGACACGGAAAATATCTTTGATGGATCAATACCAATTCTTTCCGCATAATAGGTTTTTACCAAAGCCCCGAACATCTGCTGGGGAGATTTGCACGTAGATAGGTTATCTAGAAATTCAGGATAATAGTGCTCACAAAACTTTATCCATCCGGGACTACAGGATGTCATCAATGGAAGCTTACCGCCGTTCTGTAACCGATTCAGAAACTCCGATCCTTCTTCCAATATGGTTAGATCAGCGGAAAAATTCGTATCAAACACCTTGTCAAAGCCAAGTTTTCTTAGTGCTGTCGGCAATTGCTTTGTAACGACGGCACCCCGTTCTTTGCCGAATTCTTCACCTAATGACACCCTTATGGCCGGTGCCGTCTGTACAACAACGAATTTATCCGGATTTGCCAAGGCTTGCCACACCTTATGTGTATCATCCTTTTCTTTTAATGCACCCACCGGGCATGATATGATGCATTGGCCACAGTTAACACAGGGCGTTTCAGCCAAGCTCATATTGTATACAGGGGAAACCACAGTTTGAAAGCCTCTGAAATTAGGTGCAATTACACCGACCCCTTGTATGTCATGGCATGTGCTTACACATCTATGGCATAATATACACTTTGAAGTATCGCGGACAATTGACGGTGAAAAATCATCAAATCTAGATTCATGTTTTTCCCCGGGATACCTTATGGATTTAATACCCAATTCTTCGGACAGTTTTTGGAGCTCACAGTTTAAATTTCTTACACATGTAGGGCACTCTACATTGTGATCTGAAAGCAATAATTCAAGTATGAGTTTTCTTGATTCTCTTACTGCTGGGGAATTCGTTATAACCTCCATACCCTCAGAAACTGGCAGAACACAAGATGCTTGCAGTGTTTTGGCTCCTTTTACTTCTACTATGCACATACGGCAAGCCCCTATTTCATTTATGTCCTTCAGATAACAAAGTGTGGGTATGTGTATACCTATTTTTCGTGCTGCTTCCAATACCGTGGAGCCGGGATTAGCTTCAACTTTTTGGCCGTCAATGGTAAGTGTCACCTTATCCATGTTTTTCATCCCCCTTCATGGGTTCTTCCGCTTTTCCAGTTTGTTTTACATCACATCTCAAACAGCGATATGCCTCTTGATATGCTAACTCTTCCGAAATACAACATTCAACTTCTGCAAAGTTCATTTTCCTTTTTTCAGGCATCAATTTCTGTATTTTACACCTTTCCATGGGTTTTTCGTCAGGTTCATATTCGGCTTTTCTTACGTATTCCTTTTTTCTCCTGTGCAAGTTACCGCCAAGGTATTTATCTATAGATAATGCAGCCTTATGTCCGAAATTTATGGCCTCTACGACCGTTGCCGGCCCTGTAATACAATCACCCCCGGCAAATACGCCCTGTAAAGATGTCTCAAGGGTATTTTTATTTACTTTAATAGTTTCGTCTTTGTATATTTGCAATTCAGAAATATCTACAGCCGGTTGCTGGCCAATAGCTACGATGACATTGTCAGTTTTTACATCAAACTCAGAATTCGAGATGGGCATGGGTCTCCTCCGACCGCTTCTATCAAAGTCACCGGGTTTCATTCTCTGTATACGGATTTTATTGACTTTACCATCTTTACCCAATATCTCAACAGGAGTAGTGTAGAAATGGAATTTTACACCTTCTTCAATGGCATCTTTGACCTCTTCCTCTTGTGCAGGCATTTCTTCACAGCTTCTTCGATAAAAAACATGTACTTCATCAGCACCATGTCTGAGAGCCGTGCGAGCTGCATCCACCGCCGCATTGCCACCGCCTATGATGGCTACTTTCTTACCTATTTCTACCACTTTGAGGAGTTTAAGTTTTTTTAAGAAGTCAATTGCTGAAAAAACGCCTTTTAAGTCTTCACCGGGAACACCCAGCTTTAAGTCTTTGTGAGCTCCTACGGCAATAAATATCGCTTCAAAACCCTGATTCCTTAAATCCTGCAATGTAAAGTCTTTTCCAATAGCGGTATCAAACACTATTTTTACGCCTGCGGATTTTATGTGATTTACTTCAGCTTCCAAAATATCTTTCGGCAATCTGTAATCAGGTATACCGACAGCCAGCATGCCGCCTGCTACCGACAGAGCCTCAAATACCGTAACACCATATCCTTCTCTTGCCAGATAATAGGCCGCCGTCAGGCCTGCCGGCCCTGCACCTATAACCGCCACATTTTTCCCTTTTAAGGATTTCAAAATAATCTTCTGAGGATGCTTCATATCGTAATCGGCGGCAAAGCGCTTCAGAGCTCGGATAGCAATAGGCTCATCTATCTGCTCTCGCTGACATTTAGATTCACATGGGTGAGTGCATACTCTTCCACACACGGCCGGAAACGGATTGTCTTCTCGAATGATTTTTACTGCATTGGCATAATCTCCACTTCGAATGGCATCTATATAAAGGGGCACTTCTACTCCGGCGGGACAGGCATTCTGACAGGGAGAGGCAAAGAGAGAAGCACATACCGAAGCGGGACATTTTTTATGTTTAATATGAGCTTCATATTCGTCTCTGAAATACTTTATTGTTGTAAGCACCGGGTTGGGAGCAGTCTGACCCAGACCGCACAGTGCCGTTTGCTTGATTGTATTACCCAGATTTATCAATCTTTCAATATCGCCTTCTTTTCCCTCACCCCTGGTTATACGTTCCAGTATATCCAACATTCGCTTGGTACCGATACGACACGGGACGCATTTTCCACAGGACT
>JAQWCA010000159.1 GCA_028706065.1 Tepidanaerobacteraceae bacterium | reverse complement strand
GAGTTAAAGAAGCTTGCACAGGAAGCCAAGTGGGTCTGGCTGGCATCTGATGAGGACCGCGAGGGAGAGGCCATCTCATTCCCCTTCGGAACACCCTTCTTTAACCCCTGTTAGCGAAAAATCTTCTCGGAGTATATCTAATAATCTTTTCCTGGAATCCACTTCTACGGATACATTTTCATCATTTAATATAAAAGATATTTTGATTTTTCCCACATCCATCACCTCCGTCTTTTTTGCTCTATTTCATTATAGAGGCGAGTAAGTAATTCTCTGGAAATGCCCTTTACGCTCTGCCGTTTAAAAGGTAACGACGGTCTGTTTCCTATGTTTTCCACCGCTATTTCCGAGATTACTTCAACGCATTCATCAAT
The DNA here is from genome assembly GCA_028706065.1 of Tepidanaerobacteraceae bacterium. Taxonomy (GTDB): domain Bacteria; phylum Bacillota; class Thermosediminibacteria; order Thermosediminibacterales; family Tepidanaerobacteraceae; genus JAQWCA01. The sequence goes on along the minus strand of JAQWCA010000159.1, from coordinate 4,529 downwards.
AAGCTTTGGTGAGATATCCTTTTCAATTAACACTCTCTCAGCTGAAGTAGCCCGTATGGGATTTTTTGCCACTGCTCCCAAAGCTATTTTAACGTTCCGGCACCTCTTTGTGTTTGATTCGACTTCCACTAGACATGCTATGCTTATTCTAGCAATGGATAAGGCAGCTCGCCGACCAAGTTTTCTAAAACCTGTAACAGTATTCTTTGAAGGCATCTCAAATGATATTTCCGTTAATATCTCGTTTTCATGTAGATTGGTCTTGTTAATACCTTGTAAAATATCTTGAACCTTGAATTCTCTAATCCCCGAGACGCTCTCAAGCTTAACTGTAGCATCCAGAACCATAAGAGCTGGAACAGAATCTGCCGCCGGTGCGGCATTGATAATGTTGCCTCCGATTGTGCCCCAGTTTCTAATCTGTGGAGAACCTATTGAATTACAAGATTCATGAAGTACTATTACCCTTCTTTTGATGAGTTCTGATTCAACAATACCGGTAAAGGTGGTCATGGCACCTATTTTTATGGAACCATTTTCCTGCTTTATATAAGCCAAATTTTGAGTATTTTTTAGATCAATTATTGTTTCAGGGTTTATTTTCTTTTCTCTCAAAGTTATAACCAGATCAGTTCCTCCAGCTAGTATTCTTTTATCACCTTTAATACTGTCTAAGATTTTTAAGGCTTGATTTACATCAGAAGGCGCAAAATACTTAATTTCCTGCACTAATCTTACCTCCTTTGTATGTTGATAATTTTTTGGAAACTCAGGCCCTTTCTTATAAAGCCCTCTTAAGAGGACTAATACTTTTGCACCCCCACGTATCTATTTGTTCCTTAAATGAGAAGAGGTATTTGTCCAGGTAGGGAATTCCCTACCTGGACAAATGTATTACCTTAAACCGTCTTCACATTTAGCTTCTTCTTTTGTAAGCCCACCAACCCTCGGGTGGGGCCTCCCACAGTTGGTAACTGAAAGTATTAATACTATTTCGTTATCTCTCGGTGCATCAGGCACTCTTACTTCCATAGCATCAAAATGCGACCTAACAAAAGCCGCATCCTTAAAATGCAGTGGAACATCTATGGCACATCCGGGATAGCCCATCTTTTTGGCTGAGGGTATTATTGCCTTGCCTCCATTGACCTCATCTCTAAATGGTTTTCCAAGTTTTGGATGAAGCAGTGCCGCTGCGTGCTCAAGCTCTCCATTACCCCCGACTATAGCTGCTTTACCATAACTTTCCACTTCTGTTTTATCCATACCAGCAGCAGCAACAGCCTTTTGGGTCAGCACTGGTGCGATTTTCACACTCCACTCTGTTAACGGCAATAAATCCTCAACATACCTGCCTGCAAATGGATTTTCGATTACTACGGCAGCAGCGGCCCTTTTGTGAAACTCCCCTTCAATTTCCTTCCCGCCATCGCTCTTGATCTCTTCAACAAAGGTGTAAAACTTTCTTATTTTTAAATCCATCTTCTAAATTACTCCCTTCATTATTTTTTTCGTTCAGCCACAAGGAATTTATATGCAGATAAGCTTTGTAGTTACCCGCAAAGTTCAACATTATAGCTCAAACCCAATAGAAGCCGCGCCCCTTGGTACCCATGAACAAACGAATTTTTGATTGAACCTTTAACTTTAGACCTCAATTTTTAAATCGCCAGGCTCCATGATTTCCTTCTTGCGCATAATTTCAGAGACAATCCAAGCTACTACCGCTGGGATCACGATACTGACCAAAATCAAACCAATCCAATCCATAGCGGTGGGCATCATGGCTACTTCAGCGTGAGCAAGCGCTTGCTCAGAAGGCGTATACCAACCAGTGATAACGCCGATAGGACCGACGATACCTGAGGTGCCCATACCTGAGGAGATAGGGGGACCGTTTTGTCTGATTTTAAAAATAACAGTAGCCACAGGACCATTGACGATAGAGGCAACCACTGCCGGTATCCATAGAACCGGTTTTTTCAGCAGGTTAGGTATTTGCAGCATGGAGGTACCGAGCCCTTGGGCTGCTAAACCGCCGATTTTATTTTCTCTATAAGAGGCGACGGCAAAACCAATCATGTGAGCGCAGCAGCCGGCATGGGCAGCGCCGCCAGCCAGACCAATCAGGCCTAAAGCAGCAGCAATGGCTGCGGAACTAATGGGTAGCGTGAGAGTGATACCCATGATAGTGGAAACCAGAATACCCATTATGAATGGTCTCATTTCTGTTGCCCAAATAATGATGATGCCAATCCAGGAAGCAAATGCACCGATGGGCGGAGCCAAAAAATAGGCAGCAGTGACACCTACAACAATCGTAACAAAAGGTGTAACGATTAAGTCAATACGCGTCCTTTTGGAAACCAACATACCGAAAAAGGCAGCAATAAGAGCAATAAAGTATACAGCCAAGGGACCGCCGGCACCGCCTAATTTGTTGGCAGCCTGACCCACAGCCACCAGGGAATAAAGAACGAAGGGAGGTGCTTGTAAAGCGAAACCGATGGACACGGCCATGGCAGCGCCGGTACCTGCCGTGGCATAGGCACCAATTTCGTTAAGAAACGGGATTTTAAGTAGACTGCCTAGAGTGTTAATAATTGTACCAATTAATAATGACGCAAATAGACCGTGAGCCATAGCACCAAGCGCTTTGATACCGATTCTGTCAAAAGTGAGTTCAATGTTTTGCTTTTCCAGATAAGCTGAAAAACCCTTTTGTTTTTGTTCGGACATTTTATATCCTCCTTCAATAAATTTATTTAAAGCAATGAAATTGCTTTAAACCAATGTAATAATAGGTTTATTCTGACTTTTGTTTAGCTAATGCTCTTAATACGTCTGTGAGTGTGATCGGCAAACAGCAAAATGTACACCAATGGCATCTTCAACAGCAGCTGTAATCGACGAAATGCTGGGAATAAGAGCCGGTTCACCAACGTCTTTGGCGTCAAAAGGCCGGTTTCGCTTTCACACTCGACAACAATCAGGTATATTTCCGGCGTGTCCATAGCTGTCGAGATCAGGTATTCAGAGAATATAGTGAAATATAACCGGCAAATCCGCCTAATAAGCCTTGAAAATATATCACAATTCAATGATATCCATATAACTGAAGACATTGCCAGTAACAGCGAAAATACAACTCGAACCATTTTTGCTAAAGGTTAGTCCTACTCCTATAGCCCCACCAATAATATTATTAATTTTTTATGCTACATTCCTCCTCTCAGATAATTTTTTTCCCATTCTCGTATCTTTGGCAATCCAATTAACTCATTGAATTCCTCAAAGGGTATCATCTTTTCCATTCTCTCTTTTGTAGAACCTTTTTCCTTAATTTCTAACATTAGCTCCATCATTGAATAAGCTGTAGTGTAAATTGAAGCAGTAGGAAATATAACAACAGAATAACCCATCTTTTCCAACTCTTTAGCGCTAAACAGAGGAGTTCTCCCGCCTTCTACCATATTAGCCACTGTCGGAATGTTCAATTCCTTATTGAGCTTTTTCATCTCCTCCTCACTTTCAGGAGATTCAAAAAATATTACATCAGCTCCTGCATCCGCATAAGCCTTAGACCGCTTTAAGGCTTCTTGGAAACCCAAAGATGTTCTAGCATCTGTGCGAGCTATAATGACAAAGTCTTTATCTTTTCTGGCACTTTTGGCTGCCTCAATCTTGCCTAACATTTCGTCTAAAGGCACTACTTGGCGCCCAGTCATATGCCCACACTTTTTAGGTGCAATTTGATCTTCTAGTTGTATTGCAGCAACTCCCGCTTGTTCATATTCTTGAACAGTTCTAATCACATTTACCGCATTACCAAATCCCGTATCTCCATCGGCTATCACCGGTATATCCACAGCAGCAGCAAATTTTCGTGCTTGATCTCGCATTTCAGTCATGGTCATCAATCCAACATCAGGTTTTCCTAATACACTGGCAGCCTGACCATATCCTGTCATATACACAGCACTGAAACCTATTTTTTCAATGACTTTAGCTGTTAATACATCATGGGCACCGGGTGCTACAAGAATTTGTTCGTCTTCTATCAATTTCCTAAGAGATGTGGTTTTCTTCAACTTAGTTCATCCTTAAAGCTCATATTTCGAAATAATTTTTAAGTAAGGCAAGAGCATATTCTCGATCAATTTGTGATATGGCACCTGCTGCATATAACAGATAGTTTTGGTCGATAAGGATTTTAGAATTTTCCGGAAGCAGGGAGAATCCAGGATTTATGATGGCATTTTCGATTGTCTTTTTTACATCATTTAGTTTATTGTGAACAAAAAACCCTCCTACCCCTATTATGTGCTTAACCCTTCTAAGGTCTCTGCCGAGAGGCATCCCGGGTATTGTGCCCATAATCGGATCATACTCTTGGGTTATAAACCCTGCATGACGTTTTAAGGCAACTTCTATAGCTGTTTCGGCCAAAATTTCATCGAACAGTCTTTCCCTTTCATCCTTAGGCAGATGCCCAGGATTCTTTTCTAAAAAGCCAGCGTATTGAGTAA
>JAQWCA010000009.1 GCA_028706065.1 Tepidanaerobacteraceae bacterium | reverse complement strand
CTTTCTAGTTGTTATTCTGCGAATCTTATGCTCATTTCTTTCAATTTCTTCACTTTTTTCGAAAGTATAAATGATTCCATCTTCACTACCTTGACCTTCAATCACATTAGAAGTAACAAATAATGTATTATTGTGAATTACAATAATTTCAGCTTTATCATCATTATCACTCACTGCTATTTCAGGTAATACATCTTCAATGTTTTTCCCAATAATATCCTTATCTGAGCATTCTAAAAGATTATACATAGCTTGATTGCTTACTATTATATTCCCATCTTTTTTAACATACAAAATTGCTTTTGGCAAGTAATTAGCAACAGTTTCCAATCTATTACTAATCATTTTCATATCTTTTGCATTATCATTTATTCGATTTAATAATCTAATTATTTCATTTATATAATGAGAAGAAAGACTATCCCCTAATATTTTTATTAATCCTAGACTTTTGGCTATATCTGCCAATGTAGTAATATCGATCTGCCTAGTACCTATATCAATCACTTGCTTCACTTCATATGGAACTAGATTTGGTTCTCCTACTGTAACAGCAGTATCAAGCTTTGGATATGAAGCTATACCAGGATAATAAGGGTAATATTTTATATAGTTCACTCCCAGTGCCTGCAATTGTTCTATGGTTTGATACGTTGTCTCTGCCCTGTCATTAATAAGCAACACCTCAGTTGCTCTGGGAATGTCTAATAATTGTGAAATATGTCTATGATTTATCACCCTCCGAGCTATAATGTAATTTAAACCGCTATCTATTAAAGCTTGAATTCTTGCATCTATTATCCGTGGAGATGATAATACAACAAGCGAGCTTTTAATGTCAAAATCTAAATCATCCTTAAAACAATAGGGTTCAACCTTAATATATTTACCGAAAACTCCTTCAAGCTGGATAGCTAAGTTAGTCGATGTTGTTTTTCCCGGACTTAACGTTATAAGCTTTTTCATATACACCCCCTCTTCTAATCGCCTTTTCCATTATAACCTTCCTTTTTTAAGCCCCGATTAGCTTACGAGCAGCTTCCTCTGCTTCATACATGGCTTTTTCTATATCAATGGTCTTTAGCTCATAGTTTTCCATCAATATCTTCCCGTCTACCATAACAGTATGGACATCAGAACTTTGAGCCGAATAGCAGATTGCTGAAAGTGGATTGTTAAGTGGACACAGATGAGGTTTCTTTAAGTCGATCAGGATTATATCAGCCTTTTTGCCTACTTCAAGACTACCTAATTCTTTTTCAACGCCAAGGGCTTTAGCACCATTTATTGTAGCCATTTTTATTACAGCTTCTGCCGGAACCGATACGGCATCATGATTTACGCATTTATTTACTATAGATGCCAAGTGCATTTCTTCAAACATATTGAGGTTGTTGTTGGACGATGCACCATCGGTGCCTAATGCCACATTCACACCGGCTTTTAGCATTTTTTCTATGGGCGCAAATCCGCTGGCAAGTTTCAAATTGCTTGTCGGGTTATAAACCGCCTTTACTCCACTTCCCGCAAGAATTTCAATGTCCTCATCGTCAACATGAACACAATGGGCGGCAATAGTAGGTCTTTCAAAAAGCCCCAAATCATAGACATGCTTAATGGGTGTCTTTCCCCATTTTTGAATGCTTTCATCCACTTCTTTTTTTGTTTCTGAAAGATGTATGTGAATACTTGTTCCCAATTCTTCGGAAAGGGCAGTTACTTTTTCAAGATAACGAGGACTACAGGTGTAAGGAGCATGGGGCCCAACAAAGATTTTTACTCTGCCGTCTTTTTCATGATATTTTTTATAAAGTTCCCGGGTTTCATTAAGTTGAAATTCCTTGCCTTCCTCTTCATCGGTCAATCCTCTGGCAATATAAGCCCTAATTCCCGTTTCCAAGGCAGCTTCTATTGTGCGATCAGCAAAAAAATACATGTCTAAAAATCCCGTTACACCGCTCTTTATAAGTTCGGCAAGGCCTAGGATAGAACCTCGGTAAACTGCTTCAGCAGTAAGTCTTTCTTCTATGGGCCATATCTTTTTTGTAAGCCAGTCCCAAAGTGGCATATCGTCGGCATAATTTCTGAAAAGATTCATAGAAAGATGAGTATGTGCGTTAATAAGTCCTGGCATTGCCAACATATTTTTGGCATCAATAATTTTTTTTGTCTCAAAATCAGCTTCGACTTCTCCAATTTGTGAAATTGTTGTACCTTCTACAGCAATGTCCGCTTTTTTTATTAACGCTTTTTTGCCATCAAAAGTTAAAACTTGAGCATTTTTTATCAGTATGTTCAAAGGTCGTTCCTCCTTATTAAAGTTATTTTTAACAGTTTATTTACACAAATTATACTATCTTAGCAATTCCAAGTAAAGTTATTAGTGTTAAAACTATGTGTAACACTGAGTATATAACTCTCAAAAAAATTATGATATACTATGTATGGTAATTTACGGTATTATATCTAAACCGCTTGTTACCATATTCTTTTGCATCTATATTAGTTGGAGTTGATTATAAATGATTAAACATTTTATTAAATATTATAAACCTCATATGCCTTTGTTTTTTTTAGACTTTACCAGTGCCTTTGTTGTGGCATTGCTGGACTTAGTTTTCCCTAAAGCAGTCAATATCGTGATAGATGAGGTACTTCCCAAAAACAATATACAACTTGTTTTTAAAATCGGTATATTTCTCTTAATCCTTTACATAGTCAGATATATATTGGAATTTATAGTTCACTACTATGGTCACACTCTTGGTACAAAAATCGAATATGATATGCGTCAAGATATTTTTAATCACATTCAAAAACTGTCTTTTAGTTACTATGACAATAATAAAACAGGCCACATCATGTCCCGAATTGTCAATGATTTAAATGAAATCTCCGAATTAGCACATCACGGTCCGGAAGATTTATTCATCTCTACAATAACCTTGTTGGGAACTTTTATCATACTTTTACAAACAAATTGGCAACTCACAGTGATAATTTTTGCTATTTTACCCTTTATGACTTGGTTTGCTATCAAAAAAAACAGGAAGATGAGGTCAGCCTTCAAGAATACTCGCGCAAAAATCGCTGATATTAACGCTCAATTGGAGGATAGTATTTCGGGCATCCGTGAAGTTAAGGCCTTTTCAAACGAAGATCACGAAAAAATCAAATTCGAAGATGGGAATAAAAACTTTCGAAATGCAGCGCAACAGGCATATAAAACCATGGCTGAGTTTTTTTCCGGAATAAATTTTCTTTCCAATTTTATAAACTTATTGGTTTTAATTGTGGGTGGATGGTTTTGTTATCAAAAAATAATGACTATCGGAGATCTGGTTGGTTTCCTTTTATATGTATCCATGTTTTTGCAACCCCTTAGGCGGCTTATGAATTTACTTGAAACTTTCCAAAAAGGGATGGCGGGATTTAGCCGCTTCATAGAAATCATGGAAATAGAACCCGACATATCTGATATCCCTGGAGCGACTAATCTAAATCAAGTTGAGGGAAGTATTACTTTTGATAATGTGACATTTAGCTATGACAATAAAAGTCAGGTTTTTTCCAATGTAAGTTTCGAGATAAAATCCGGTGAAACTGTAGCTTTTGTAGGCCCGTCAGGAGCTGGCAAAACTACTCTTGTAAGTCTTATTCCAAGATTTTATGAGGTTGATGATGGGATTGTAAAGATTGATGAAATGGACATAAAGAATGTCACACTAAAGTCTCTGCGACAAAATATAGGCATAGTTCAACAAAATGTGTTCTTGTTTGCTGGAACTGTTCGCTATAATATATCTTATGGCAAACCCGATGCCACTGATGCAGAAATCATAGCGGTGGCAAAAAAGGCCAATGCCCATGATTTTATTATGGAATTGGAAAACGGTTATGACACTTATATAGGCGAAAGAGGAGTAAAGCTGTCGGGGGGACAAAAACAGAGACTGGCTATTGCTAGGATATTCCTTAAAAATCCACCAATCCTTTTATTGGATGAAGCTACTTCTGCCCTCGATAATGAAACTGAAAAAGTTATTCAAGGCTCTTTATTCGATTTATCCAAAAACCGTACCACATTGATAATAGCTCACCGTTTGGCTACTATACGGCATGCTGATCGCATTTTTGTCTTAACCGAAAAAGGAATAATAGAACAAGGAACTCATAAGGAGTTACTCACCCGAAAAGGAGCATATTACCGATTGTATACCGCTCAGTTTGGAGAGTAGATTAAAAGAGGATAGGGTTGAATTTTCTACCCTATCCTCTTTTATCTTTACTTTAAAGTTTTTATAGCATTATCTAAAGTAACAATCTCTTGGGAACCCGTCGTCATATCTTTTAAGGAAACCTTCCAGTTTTTGATTTCCTCTTCCCCTATCAATATTGTATATGGGATATTGAGTTTATTTGCATAGTTCAGTTTTTTGCCTATTTTGACATTTCCAAAATATACCTCAGAGATAATATCGTTCTCCCTTAAGGAATTTGCTATCTTTATGGAATACTCGTTGAAACTTTCATCCATTGGAATCACAAGCACTTTTGTCAATGTAGATGGTGTATTTTTTCCGAGTAAACCCGCTTCTTTCAGCTGATAAAACAGACGGGTCAAGCCGATGGAAACACCCACACCGGGTAATTTTTGAGTTGTATAGTACTCTGCTAGATTATCATATCGTCCTCCCGAGCAAACACTGCCTATTTCCGGATACTCATCTAGAAAAGTCTCATAAACAGTGCCCGTATAATAATCTAATCCGCGAGCAATGGTAAGATCTATAATATAGTTTTTCTCAGGTACACCAAAACTTTTTACATAACCAATCACCGTGGAGATTTCCTCGATACCTTCTTTAAAGGTTTGATTTTCTATATTGAGGGATATTAGTGCTTGAAGTTTTTCTTCACCACTTCCCTGGATTTTTATAAAATTTAATATTTTATCAATAACTTTTGTTGATAATCCTATATGAATAAGCTCCGAAGATACACCTTTTGCTCCAATTTTCTGCAGTTTGTCTATAGATCTTAGAACATCTGCTGTATTTGTTATGTTTAAAGAGTCGAAAAAACCGTTCAATATTTTCCTATTGTTTATTCGTATAGTGAAGTCCTCAAAACCAAGATTTATAAAGGTATGGTATATTATACTCAAAATTTCCGCATCGTAAATCACACTGAGTTTGCCATTCCCAATGATATCCACATCACATTGATAAAATTCCCGAAATCGCCCTCGTTGACTCCTTTCTCCCCTATAAACCTTTCCTATATGGTATCTACGGTAGGGAAAGGTTAGTTCTTGAAAATGCTGTGCCACAAACCTTGCCAAAGGTACCGTAAGATCAAACCTAAGGGACATATCTGTATCACCTTTGGTAAAGCGATATATTTGTTTTTCAGTTTCCCCCCCACCTTTAGCCAGTAATACCTCCGACTTTTCAATCAAAGGAGTATCAATGGGAATGAATCCGTGTTTTTCATACGTCTGGCGGATTGTATCTTTAATTTTATTAAATAGTATCTGATCTTCAGGCAACAGTTCCAAAAAACCGGGTAATGTAGTTGGTTTTACAATTTCTTTACTCATTTCATACCTCCAAATATACCAAACAGTATACTATAATTTAACAACTAGTTGATATAATAATTATATATATGATTCAGTCTTAATTCAATGGACATGCTTCGATTCTTCTTCAATACATAAGAGTATTAAAGGAATTGTAACAGGTATCATAAACATAGCAGCAGCCACAACGCCGGAATCATTAAAAAGAAAAACCGCAAGGGTTCCAATTATACCTGATATGAATCCGAAATAAAGATAATTATGTTTGCGAAAAATCTCTTTTAAAATACCTACCGGCCACCGAAATAATACTCCTAGGGCAGCCATCGTAGCAAAAAGTGCCCAGGTCCATGTAGAATATTTTATAAGCTTATAGTTCATAGAAAGCTTCCTGCCAAATATTTGAAAAAGAGCAAGAAGGCTGTTTTGTCTAATGAGAGAACTGGTTTGACCTATGTGGGATTGTGTTTCTGTGGGCTGCATTCCATCATAAATAAAAAGGGATAATAAAGATATCAGTAACAAGGATATCAATCCAATCAGGTCCTTTTTGGTAATTCCCCCTTTTAAATAAAGCAAAGAAGCCATGCCAAAACCGATAAAAGCTGTCATTGTTCCTCCTACATTGGTGCCAAGAGTTGGTGCCATCAAGGTCAAAAGAACGACGATAAAAATGGCGATGCTTGCAATTTTCGCAACGTTCTCTTTGTATCGGTATCGTTCTATTAATGCAGCGGTTCCTATTATTGTTGTTCCAATGAGAAATCCCATATACTCATTACCAATCCCATAAAATCTTGCACCTATTAAGGGATCGTAGCCGAGAATGGAGACCTTCATTAGGGGATTTCCAAAGAATGTGTCTACCAATATTATGGTCATGGAAGAGAGACATGTCACAATAAATATTTGCAAATTATCTTTAAGGAAGTGAGCAATAGTCAAGCTTAGAATAAAAATACTTATAATTAAACTTATTGCAAGTTTTAATGTGTTCCAAGGATTTAATATGGGTATAACAAGTATCACTGTTGGTGTTATCAGGATAGCTATTAGCAAAGGCTTTATGCATTTTAAATATTTTTTAAAAAATACCATAAATATAAGCGAAAGTATGAGAAAAGCAATAATACAACCTATAAAAGTCTTAACTACGGCCGCTCTTGTTTTATAGTTAAATACCGAAATAGTGTTCAGTTTCATAAGATACTCCAAGGGTTTATTTGAACTCTTGGATATTAGTTTATGACCTGTCATAAAAGTATCCTTGGGGATCTCAAAGTGAGCTAGTATTTGAGCGGCTAAATCAGTATTTGTAATGATGCCATCTCTCTTTGTTGTTGCAGAAGTCAATATCCCTTGAGATATGGACCTATTAAAAGCTATAATAGGTGTTAACCTTTTACCTTGTGCAACGTCCACTGTGGAAGGGAAAGGCACTACCAGCATCAAAAGAGTGTCTTTATCGTTTTTATGAAGTATTCTTCCTAAAAACTCGTCGACCTCTTTGAATGTATTAATCTTGCTTTCCTTTTGTCTTTCATCGGAAATATTCATGTACTTATTTAATCTATAGGTATCTCCCATCTGAATTACGATAAAATCAGCCTTATCTCTTACATTTTCATAAGCTTTATATAAGATATCATAATCTGTTTTTATTCCAAAAGGACTCATAAAATCTTTTGTTAAAAGACTACTATCAACTTTCCCATAATCTGTTATTCCTTCACTGTTCATTGTAATTAATGAACCATTTATGCTTGTATCATCAAGGTTCCTACTTTCATTACCTATTATTGCTGTCTTATATCCATATTCATTCATGAGAGATCCTAAACGGCCTATATGAACAGGTCGATTTAAACCCTCATTTAGCCGCTTAAGCCCTAAAATATCTATATTGGCAACATTCTCCTCTTTCATATCTTTTCCGGTGTGTCTTTTATATACAATATTTATCGGTTCTTTATTAAATAGATCATTATATCCTCCGGCATGACTTCCATAGCCAGAGCTTATGGCGTAGGAGCCCGCACCTATTGTCGCATATGCATTAGCTTCTGTATAGGAACCTCCCGTGTTCGTGTTCATAAGACCTAAGGCCCCTTTTTCCAGTAAAGATTTTATATTTTCTTGGCCGTAATCTACCAGGTCTTCATAATTTATATTGTCAAGAAGGAGCATAATAACCTTTTTTTCTGAAAATGGGGCTGAATATGCATAATAGGGTATAATAAGGATAATCATTGAAATTAAAATAATTAAAACGATATTTTTTTTCATATGTACCTCACCATTTACTTAATAACTCATTACAACGTCAAGTTGACAATCTTATCGTTATTATACCAATCCAAACGAATCGTTGCAATAAAATGGTTTTTTTGCGGTTTTTGTTAAAGTTGAGATAGTTGCGTTATTGTGTTAAATTATATTAGACAGATTCTTGCAAGCTAGGATTAAGAGGTGTAACATATGTCTATTATCGGCACTGCTAAAATTGACTATAAGACAAAAGACCTTATAAAACGTTTAGAACCAGGTGATATAGCAGTAATTGATCATGAAGATATCGATGAGGTTGGTGCTTTAGGTTTAGTGACCAGTAAAGTAAAAGCGGTAATAAATGCAGCAAAATCCACAACCGGTCGCTATCCAAACCCGGGGCCAAATATCCTTTCTAGAGCAAATATAGTAATTGTTGATAATGTGGGAGAAGATATAATGTCTCTGGAAGAAGGTTGTAGTCTTACTATTTTAGATAATGGTGAAGTCTATATTAATAATGAATTGATAGCTAAAGGGGAGATTCTCACATTAGACAAAATCAAATCTGAAATGGAAGCATCCAGGAAAAATATGGAAAGATCTCTTGATACTTTTATAAACAACACCCTGGAGTATGCCAAGAAGGAAAAGTATTTAATAATGGGTGGAGTTGAAATACCTGATATTGAAACTTTAATTAAAGGTAAGCACGTTCTAATAGTTGTACGAGGTAATAATTATAAAGAAGACTTGGCTGCTATCAAGACATATATTGATGAAGTCAAACCCATACTTGTAGGGGTGGACGGGGGAGCTGATGCCCTATTGGAATATGGTTATACACCTGATATAATTATCGGAGACATGGATAGTGTATCTGATCAGGCTTTGAAAATTTGTAAGGATATAGTAGTTCATGCCTATCCTGACGGAAGAGCCCCCGGACTTTCAAGAATTAAAAAAATAGGTAGAAAAGCCAATACTTTTATATCACCTGGCACCAGTGAAGATATTGCCATGCTTTTAGCTTATGAAAAGGAAGCCGATCTGATAGTAGCTGTGGGGACTCACTCCAGTATGATTGATTTTTTTGAAAAAGGTAGAAAGGGCATGGGGAGCACATTTTTGGTAAGATTGAAGATTGGGTCAATCTTAGTGGATGCTAAAGGTGTAAGTAAGCTCTATAATCAAAAATTAAGGCCCTCTTATATGTTAAGTCTGTTTCTCGCCGCTTTGGTACCTATTATAGTAATTTTCACCATTTCTCCTCCTATTAAACATGCAATGAAATTACTGGAACTACGACTAAAATTGCTTTTACCTTAAAGGAGCAAAGAAAATGTTTATAAACATTAAATATTTGGTCATTACTGTAATATCTATCTTTTTAGCACTGGGTATAGGAATTTTGATAGGTATTCAAGTTGATTCCCAGGATATTATCTTGGAACAGCAGGAAATAACTGTTCAAAAAATGGAAAACAAATTTGATGAACTTAATCGACTCAATTTTGACCTACAAAGCCAAATAAAGCAACTGTCCATGTTCCATGAACTAAATGAAAATTATATAAAAAATATATTCCCTGATTATATAAAAAATAAATTGCAAGACCTGCATATTGTAATAATTGAAACCACTGACGACTACACATATACCAACATGAGAGAGGCATTGAAGATGGCAGGCGGTAAAGTTACTTCCGTTACTCTCATCAGTGAAAGACTTCTTTTTATGAGCAATGAAGATAAAAATGAGTTGATGGAACATTTTGGTGTTGATGAAAATATTATTCATGTCGTTTTAAAGAATATTGTTGAAACTGTTATAGATAATAATCAAGTTGATGATATAACCTTCCTGATTGAAAAGGGAATTATATATGTGAATGGCGATTTTGCAAACCCTGCTGATTATGTTGTAATTGCCGGCGGAAGCCGAGAAAAAAATGATAAGCAAGATATTATTGATGTACCAATAATAAGAGAAGTCAAAAAGCGCTCTTTACCCGTGATAGGCGTAGAAGTCAGTGATGTGGCCAATTCTTATATAGAATTGTTTAAAAAAGAAAAATTGTCAACTGTAGATAATGTTGATACTATTATAGGTCAGACTTCATTAATTTTGGTGATTTCAGGTAAGGAGGGTCACTTTGGTGTGAAAAAAACCGCCAATTCTCTGATGCCTTTTTTAAGTGAGGAGGAAAAAAGCAGGTGAAAGTTGCTGTCTTAATACCGGCTTTTAATGAAGAGAAAAATATTCAAAAAAACTTAAAAGGGCTGAAAGATTTTGATCTCACTTATTGTAGAGAGCATGGTATTGATTTAGACATCTTAGTTATTGATGACGGTTCCAGTGACAAAACCTACATTAAGGCATCAGATACTGGGTGCAGGGTTTTAAGATTGAAGGATAATAAAGGAAAAGGTAATGCACTCCGGAAAGGTCTAAAACAAATTGATGGAGATATTGTGCTTTTTCTGGATGCAGATCTTAAGGAAAGTTCCAGGGAAGCTTTAAAATTGGTTTCACCGATTTTAAAGGGTGAAGCTGATGTCGTAATTGCCAAATTTAAACCTTTAAAATCAAAAAAAGGCTTTGGTTTTGTCAAAGCCCTTGCCTTTTATGGTATAAAACTTTTCACAGGTAAGGAGATAACCAGTGCCTTATCCGGGCAAAGAGCCTTTAAGAAGGAAGTTCTGGATGCAATCGGCACAATCCCAGAAGGCTTTGGGATAGAGGTAGGAATGCTGATTGACATACTAAAAAAAGGCTTTATAGTCAAAGAAGTGGACGTGGATATGTATCATGACGTAACTGGCAGGGATTTGAAAGGGTTTTTACATAGGGGAAAGCAGTTTTTGCATATCTTTAAGGTGTTGATTTCAAAATTTATTTATTATGGCATATAAAGTAACTGTCTGCGGTCGTCTGGCATTACCTGACGACCTTAAGTTAAGAATCATATAATTTTAGAGATCTCCTAATCACTTTAAGGAGGACGATATATTGATAGCCGTGTATAGATTCCTAATTTTTATTGCTGCTGCTCTTATAAGTTACGCTTTTACTCCTGCTTTTATTGATATGTTTGAGCAAGGTGGCAGACTTATCAAAAATTATAAAGGTGAGATGAAACCTCAGGGAATCGGCATAATGTTTCCATTCTATTCTTTATTGTGGTATATCTTATATATATTGACAGTTAAGGACCATTCAGCAGATATACTCTTAATTCAATTTGCCATTACAGCTGCATGTCTTATCGGTTTTATTGACGACATGTTGGGAGCACGAGACGTACTGGGGTTTAAGGGGCATTTTAGAAATCTATTCAAAGGTCGGCTTACCACAGGAGCTTTGAAGGCTATCGTCGGACTCTTGGTTGCCTTTATTATCAGCTTGTTCCTTACTTCAAATCTTTTAGAAACTGTTACAAATATGCTAATCATAGCACTTTTTACTAACTTTTTTAACCTGCTGGATTTAAGGCCGGGCCGAGCTGTTAAAGTATATATTTTTGCTTTTCTTGTCATATTAGCTAACTTGATTATTACACATAAGACTACCGCAGTATTCCCTTTTATCCCTTTAGTAGGTTCTATCATCGGTTACATGCCCTATGATTTAAAGGCAAGGTGTATGATGGGTGATGCCGGTTCTAATGTCCTTGGTATCTCCATTGGGTTTCTGGTCGTTTTAACTTTCAGTTGGCACATTAAAATCGCAGTTCTGGCATTCCTTATAGGTATACATATTTTCACTGAGAAGTATTCTCTGACGGATTTAATTAAAAATAATCGATTCTTGAATTACCTGGATAATCTGGGAAGATTATGAGATTACCATTACACATTTAAATTTTTTTATCCTGTTAACAACTATTTTTTCTCCATAACTAATAATATGTTGTCTAAAGATAGGATGAGTATTTCTATGATTTACTACGCCAAGGCTAAGGTAAAAAATATATTACGGAAAAGACAAGATTGTACCGAGATTACAATAGTAATAGATAATGAGGAATATAAAGCTATAAATTATGATAGTTTAACAGGAACTGTTAAACCCGGTGACTGGGTGCTTTTAAACACGACTGCCCAGGATTTGAAACTGGGCAGTGGAGGGTATCATTTCGTAGTTTCCATAAATAATGGCAATATCTTGCCTTCTGTTACCACTGACAAAGACGGACACATTATGAAACTTCGATATACTCCCCTTCAGTTCGCTGTTTTAAGTGCCGAGGAACAGCAAAGTCCTTGCCATCAGGTATTTGTTAATTTTCGTGATCTTAAAGGCAGGCCGGTCATAATCGGTGAGCTTCACAGTATGCTGCTACCGGCGGTTTTCAATATAAAGCGGAATCGGCCGGATCTTTGTGTATCTTACATAATGACAGACGGCGGAGCGTTGCCCATAAGCTTTAGCCGGAGTGTGGCTTACCTAAAAGAAAAAGAGTTAATTAAGGGGACAATCACTTTTGGTCAAGCCTTTGGCGGCGATTTTGAGACTGTTAATATTTATTCGGCTTTGATAACAGCTTTTGAGATATTAAAATCTGATATTGCTGTAGTAGCAATGGGGCCAGGTATAACAGGAACAGGAACAAAATACGGGTTTTCCGGCATTGAGCAGGGCCCAATTATAGATGCAGTAAACACCCTTGGTGGTAGGCCTATTTTTATCCCAAGAATAAGCTTTGCCGATAACAGAACAAGACACAGAGGCATAAGTCACCATAGTGTCACGGTGCTCAAAGAAATTGCTAAAACTCAGGCCACAGTAGTTCTTCCGGTAATGGAAGAAAAAAAGATGGACTATGTTCAAAATCAAATCACAAAAAATGGGCTTGATAAAAAGCACAGGATTATCTATATTAATGAGATTGAAAAGGTTTTGGAAAACCTTTCACACTTTGACTTTCGATTATCAACCATGGGTAGAGGTATTGACCTGGAACCGGATTTTTTTATAACTGCGGGGGCAGCAGGGTATTATGCATCTAATATTTTGTATGAGGTCTTGTCCAATTTGCACAACAACGGTTAAAAAGCGGCGGTCAAAGACCGCCATTATATGTTATTTTGGATATATTTCAGTTCCTTCAGTTTTAATCAATTCTTTAAAAGCTCCGGTTATTTTCTTTGTGACAGGGCCCGGTTTGCCGTCGGCGATGAGGCGCCCGTCTACTTTGACTACAGGAATAGCTTCTGCGGCTGTGCCCGATAGGAAACATTCGTCAGCGGTGAAAACTTCATACCTTGTAAAGACTTTTTCTTCCACTTTAACTCCAATTTTTTCCGCCAATTCTATAATTGCATTTCTTGTTATTCCCACTAAGATACCCACATAGGGTGGAGGTGTAATCAAAACATCGTCTTTTACTATAAAGATATTATCACCTGTGCACTCTACAACATAGTCTTCGGTATTGAGCAACATAGCCTCCGGAGCTCCGGCCAAATTCGCTTCTATCTTTGCCATAATATTATTTAAATAGTTTAAGGATTTCATCTGAGGGTTCACACCCTCGGGACGGTTTCTTCGAGTGGCTGCTGTTACTATTTCCATTCCTTCGTTGTAAAGCTTTTCAGGATAGAGCACTATTTTGTCAGTAATACATATGACAGTGGGATTTGAACACTTCCTCGGGTCAAGGCCCAAATCACCGGTTCCGCGGGATACCACCAACCTTATATAGGCATCTTTAAGCTCATTTTTGCGAAGGGTTTCCAAAACAACTTCAACCATTTCTTGTTTTGTAAGAGGAATATCAAGCATTATACCCCTTGCTCCATCATATAATCTGTCTATGTGTTCTTTTAGCCTGAAGACCTTGCCACCATAAGCCCTTATTCCTTCAAAAATCCCATCACCATACAAAAATCCGTGGTCAAAGACAGAAATTTTGGCTTCTTCCTTTGAAAAATATTGACCGTTAACATAAATTTGAATACTCATCTATGAACTTCCTCCTTCATAAAATATATTTAATTATAGTATCCGGACCATGGATCTCCTGACCACATAATCTATCTTTGAAATCTTGAGGTAGATTAATCAAGTCCTATCATTTCATTTATTGCTTTACCAGCTGGCACCATGGGAATAACATTTTCTCGTGGGTCTATTTTAACATCTATAACTACAGGTTTTTTAGCTTCCATAGCTTCTTTTATCGCTTTGGGAAGGTCACATTTTTCCGCAATCCGGTAGCCTTTAACCCCACAGGCCTCAGCTAATTTTGCATAATCAGTATTTCCCTCATCAAGATGCACATGGGAATATCTTTCATTGAAAAACAGTTCTTGCCACTGTCGCACCATCCCAAGACTTCTATTGTTGAATACTACTGTTATAACCGGAATATCGTATCTAGAAGCAGTTATGAGCTCATGGCAATTCATTTCAAAACTACCGTCCCCGGCTATATTAAAGACTATTTTGTTCGGTCGTCCCAGTTTTGCCCCTAAAGCTGCCGGTAATCCAAAACCCATAGTCCCTAATCCTCCGGAAGATATAAAACTTCTTGGAGCCTTGAATTTATAATATTGTGCTGCCCACATTTGGTGTTGACCTACTTCAGTTGCAATAATGGCTTCCCCTTGAGTTTGTCGGCAGATTTCTTCTATCACATATTGTGGTTTTAACCCTTTTGAACAATATTTCAATGGATAATCTTTTTTCAATTTCATTATTGTATCTACCCATTGTCTATTTTTCTTTGGAGGGAGTAGTTTTATTAATTCCTTTAAAAATTGCTTGACGTCTCCTTTCATGCCTAAATCAATGCTTATGTTTTTCCCTAATTCAGCTGAATCTATATCGATGTGAATAATTTTTGCTTTCGGTGCAAACTGTTTTACCTTACCAGTAACTCTATCATCAAATCGAGCACCCAAAGCTATCAATAAATCACACTCAGTAACAGCCATGTTGGCATAAGCAGTACCGTGCATACCTAGCATCCCCAAGCAAAGGGGGTGTTCTGTCGGGAAACCTGTAATACCCATTAGTGTAGTAGTTACCGGCGTATCAATCTTCTCAGCCAACTCTAGCAACTCATTACTGGAATCGGAACTTACAATCCCCCCTCCAGCGTAAAATACCGGTCTCCTAGCTTTTTCCATCATCTTTGCAGCTTTTTCTATCGCAGGCTTTAAATTCTTCGACATTTCTTGTTTTGTAAGATATGTGCCTATAAATCCATTAACGTCTTTTTTAATATTATCTTCACTTATTTCTCCTGCCATAATATTTTTGGGCAAATCTACCAGTACTGGTCCGGGTCGTCCTGAAGTAGCAATGTAAAATGCCTCTTTAACCTTTTTCGCTATATCTCTTTTATCCCGGATTAAAAAACTATGTTTTGTTATCGGCAGGGTTACGCCGGTTATATCCACTTCTTGAAAAGAATCTTTCCCCAATAAGTCTAACGATACTTGGCCTGTAAAGGCCACCATTGGTACCGAATCCATATACGCATTGGCAATACCTGTAACCAGATTTGTAGCCCCAGGTCCGGAGGTACTTAAGACCACTCCAACCTTTCCGGTTGCTCTAGCAAAGCCGTCAGCAGCATGTGCTGCTCCCTGTTCATGGACTGTTCTAATATGTCGTATTTTTTTATTACCATAAAGGGCATCATATATCGGTAAAGCGGAACCCCCGGGAAAACCGAATATAGTATCAACCCCTATTTCCTCTAACGTTTTAAGAAGAAGCTCTGCACCCGTCATCATCCTCACCTCTTTTTTGTATATAAAATATAAAAAATCCTTCGCCTAACCTTATAAAGGGGCGAAGGATTCGCGTTACCACCCTGATTCATTCATACCTCACGGCATAAATCTTAATAGGTACAGGGCCTAAACCCGATACCCGGCCATTTTAACGGAGACCTATTCCCTGTTGGGATCCGGCCAGAATTACTTTCGAATTCACCCTGGCAGCTCCGAGACGATTTTCGCCGGTAATTTTAGGCATCGGCTTTCACCTTCCCCGATTCTCTTTAGTCTAAAACAACCGCTACTCTTCTCTTCACAGCTTTTTAATATATTAGTCTAGATTATACCACCTTGTGCGAGAAAATACAACTATAAATTTTTTAATATGGTTCCGATTGTAGGAGGTTATACTGGTAAATGGTTTCTACACTGAAATCAAATATATTTTTCTATAATGTCTCCCATTTGCGATGTTGTAACAACTTCTTTTGCTCCAATTGCAATATCAGCCGTCCTGAATCCGTTATAAAGAGCTTTTTGCACTGCATTTGTTATGACAGCAGCGGCTTCTTTCACCCCAAAAGAGTATTTCAACATCATTGCAGCTGATAAAATACATGCTATTGGATTTGCTTTACCTTTTCCAGCTATATCGGGAGCAGATCCGTGTATGGGTTCATACAGGTACGGTTTACTACCACCTAAACTGGCTGAAGGCAACATACCTATGGAACCAGTCAACACGGAGGCTTCGTCACTTAAAATATCACCAAAGGTATTTTCTGTCAAAATAACATCAAACTGCCCTGGGTTTAATATAAGCTGCATGGAGCAGTTATCGACATACATATGGTTAAGCTTGACATTGGGATAATCAGCGGCTATATCGCATACTACGCTCCTCCACAACCGTGATGTTTCAAGAACATTAGCTTTATCTACCGAGGTAAGACATCCTTTCCTGCGCCTAGCCGTTTCAAATGCTAGACGAGTCACCCTCTCAATTTCTTCGTAGGTATACTCCATGGTGTCAAATGCACGTATTTTATTTTGAGTCTTCTCTATCCCTTTTGGTTGACCAAAATAAAGCCCCCCCGTCAATTCACGAATAATCAGGAAATCCAAATTATCTCCGATAATCTCTTTTTTTAGGGGTGAAGCATCGATCAATGCATTAAAGAGATACATCGGTCTTAGATTTGCATAAAGCCCAAGACTCCTTCTTAAACCCAAGATAGCTTGCTCAGGGCGTAGTTCTTTCGATAAACCGTCCCATTTAGGTCCTCCAACAGCACCAAATAAAATCGCATCAGAATTTCTACAAAGGGTTAGAGTTTCCTGAGTAAGAGGGGCACCGTAGATATCTATGGAAGCCCCCCCTGCCAATCCCTCTTCAAAACAAAATTCTAAATCAAATTGCTTTTCCACTGCTTTTAGAATCTTGACTGTTTCGGCAATTATTTCAGGGCCTATACCATCACCGGGAAGAAGGACTACTTTATACATTTACGTTCTCTCCTTTTCCATAGTTCAACAGCCCACCTGCATTGATTATTCCTTTTATAAAATCCGGAAAAGGTCTGGCTGAGAATATTTTTCCAGTAGTTACATTTCTTATGGTACCCTTGTCTGTATCAATTTTAAGTTCATCACCGATGCTTATATTCTCAATGCCGTCATTACATTCCAAGATCGAAAGCCCTATATTTATTGAATTCCTGTAAAAAATTCGAGCAAAAGATGATGCAATTACACAGCTAACACCAGTCGATTTAATAGCAATAGGAGCATGTTCTCTGGAACTCCCACACCCAAAGTTACTACCTGCTACAATGATATCACCCTCTTGGACTTTTGCAGAAAAATCTGGATCAGCATCCTCCATACAGTGGGACGCTAATTCTTGGGGATTTGTCGTATTAAGATAGCGGGCAGGGATAATTACATCAGTGTCAATATTGTCACCAAAAACCCAAACATTACCTTTAAATATCATTACTGGTCACCTCCGCCGGATGGGTTATTTTGCCTTTTATTGCCGATGCTGCCGCCACGGCAGGACTTGAAAGATAAACTTCACTCTCGGGGTGACCCATCCTACCAACAAAGTTTCTATTAGTAGTAGCGATAGCCCTTTCGCCCTTTGCAAGAATACCCATATATCCACCCAAGCAGGGTCCGCATGTAGGTGTGCTTACAACCGCACCGGCCTGGATAAAGACTTCAGTAATTCCTTCTTTTATCATATCCTGATAAACCTGTTGTGTGGCAGGAATTACTATTAACCTTACATAGGGATGCACCTTATGACTTTTAATAACCTTTGCAGCTACTCTCATATCTTCCAACCGACCATTAGTGCATGAGCCTATAACAACCTGATCTATTGAAATATTTTGGGCTTCTTCTACATTTACTACATTTTCTGGAAGATGAGGAAGAGCAACTTTCGGTTGAATGTCTTCCACATTGTAATCGATTATTTGTGAGTAATCGGCGTTATCATCACTTACGAATATTTCATAGGACCTTTTCGCCCGATTTTTAATATATTCTAAAGTTTTTTCATCTGGTTCCATGATGCCATTTTTCCCACCGGCCTCAATGGCCATATTTGCCATGGTAAGTCTTTCGTCCACAGTAAGATATGAGAGAGCTTCTCCCGTAAATTCCATAGACATGTATAAAGCTCCGTCCACCCCAATTTCTCCTATGGTATGCAAAATCAGGTCTTTTCCGGTGACCCAAGGATTTGGTTTGCCATGATAAATAAATTTTATTGTTTCAGGAACTTTGAACCAGCATTTGCCGGTCATCATGGCAAAGGCTAGGTCAGTAGATCCAACCCCTGTAGAAAAAGCCCCTAGGGCACCGTAAGTGCATGTATGAGAATCGGCACCGATTACCAAATCTCCCGGAAGAACAATGCCTTGTTCAGGTAATAAGGCATGCTCTATTCCCATGCGTCCCACTTCATAGTAATGAACAATCTGCTGCTCCTTTGCAAATTCTCTTAAGGCCTTGCAAAGCTCCGCTGATTTTATGTCCTTATTTGGTGCGAAATGATCGGGAATCAGAGCAATTTTCTCTCGGTCAAATACTTTTCGACCACCAGCTTTTTTAAACTCTTCTATGGCAACGGGCCCGGTTATATCATTGGCCAAGGCCAGATCAACTTCGGCCATAATAAGCTCTCCCGGCTCGACAAAAATCTTACCGGAATGTTTTGCGAGAATCTTTTGAGTGATAGTCATTCTCATTACATCCACCTCCTACTGATTACTATAACCATTATTCCACAATGTCTTATTCATTGCATTGGTATATGCCAGCACACTGGCTTCAACAATATTCGTACTTAAACCCCGACCGATATAAATTCTGCCATTTTTTTCTACTTTCACGATTACCTCACCTAACGCATCTTTTCCTCCGGAAACAGATCTTATTGAATAGTCAACTAACTTGCAGTTTATATTACATGCACGCTCCAGTGCTTTATATACAGAATCGATAGGCCCATCACCAGTAGCTGCCTCCTCGATAATTTCATCCTTAATCTTTACCCTCACAGTAGCAGTTGCTATAGATTTGTTTCCTGTTGAAACTTGGAAATACTCTAATTCTATATGCTGAGGCAGTTTGATGACCTGATCTTCAACTATGGCCTCAATATCTCTGTCAGATATTTCCTTTTTCTTGTCAGCCAAGTCTTTAAACCGCCCAAAAGCTTTATTGAGTTCATTCTGGGACAAATCATATCCCATCTCTTTCAACCTCTCAGCAAAAGCATGCCGACCCGAATGCTTCCCAAGCACAAGAGTATTGGTTGTAAGACCAATAGACTGTGGCATCATTATCTCATAAGTTGACTTTTGCTCAAGAACGCCATGCTGATGTATCCCTGCTTCATGTGCGAATGCGTTAGCTCCTACAATAGCTTTGTTCGGCTGTATGAAAATACCGGTAAGAGTACTTATCATTTTACTTGTGCGATAAATTTGTTTTGTATCTATATTGTGTTCGACTTGATAAAAATCCTTACGAGTATCAATAGCCATAACCACCTCTTCCAAAGAGGCATTACCTGCTCGCTCGCCAAGGCCGTTTACGGCACATTCTATTTGAGTTGCACCACAAGCTACCGCTTCCAAGGAGTTAGCCACAGCCATCCCCAAATCATCATGACAGTGAATGCTGACCTTCACCTTATCAATTTCAGGTATCCTTACCATCAGCGTTTCAATTAATCTTCCAAACTCTTTAGGAGTCGTATAGCCCACTGTATCAGGTACGTTTATAACAGTAGCCCCAGCATTGATTGCCGCTGAATACAACCTGCACAAAAATTCCATATCAGATCTTGATGCGTCCTCTGCGGAGAATTCTACATCCTCGACATAGGATTTGGCTCTTTTTACGGCTGCTACTGCCGCTTCCAGAACTTGATCTTCTGTCATTTTTAATTTATATTTCATATGAATGGGAGAGGAGGCTATAAATGTATGAATCCGTGGTCGCTCTGCGGCTTTCACCGCCTCGGCTGCTCGATCTATATCTGGAAAATTAGCCCTGGCTAATCCCGCTATAACCGGCCCTTTAACATTCTCCGCAATGGTTTTAACCGCTTTGAAATCACCGTTGGATGCTATTGGAAATCCCGCCTCTATCACATCTACCGAAAGCTTTACAAGTTGCCTGGCTATTTCCAGTTTTTCTTGAACATTTAAAGATACACCAGGGGTTTGCTCCCCATCTCTCAATGTAGTATCAAAAATTTCTATTTTCCTGGGCATTTTTTATACCCCCTTTTTTTTGATAATTT
>JAQWCA010000158.1 GCA_028706065.1 Tepidanaerobacteraceae bacterium | reverse complement strand
AGAAAACGGTGGAGCTACTAAGCCGGTTTTAGCGGAAACAAGTTTGCAAGCGGAACTTGCTCGAAAAAAAATAGCAAAATTTATGAATGCCGATTTAGAGGAAATTGCTTTCATTAGAAGTGTTGCAGAAGGCGTAAATATGATCACTCATGGATTGGCCTTAGAAGCCGGAGATGAAGTAATAACAACAAACCAGGAAAATATAGCCATCATTTTGGCCTTATCAAATCTAGAAAAAATCAAGGGTATAAAGGTCAAAAGAATAGAATTGCACAACAACGATACAGAAGCTATTCTTGATAACTTAGAAAAAACCATTACTTCCAGAACCAAGCTGCTAGTTTTGAGCCATGTTACCTACACCAAGGGTTTGCGTTTACCTGCTAAGGAAATTTGTGAAGTTGCACATAAGAATAATATAGCTGTAATGTTTGATGGAGCCCAATCCGCAGGACAATTTCCTATAGATCTTAAAGAAATGGATTGTGATTTTTATGCTGCTGCAGGATACAAATGGTTATTGGGATTTCATGGAACAAGTATACTATATATAAAAAAACAATGGTTAGATCAAGTAAACCCAATGTTTATAGGGGATGGTTCACAATCTAAATTCGATTTTACTACATGTGAATATGAACTTTACAACCAGGCTAGAAAATTTGAATTTGGTTCACGACACTTACCTCTTTATGCAGCTTTAGGCGCATCTATAGAGTTTATAGAGGCTTTTGGGATTAGTAATATCGAAAATAGAATTTTCTCATTGGCTACGAGGCGAAAGAATGGCTTGTCGGAAATTCGGGAAATAACTATCGAATCTCCTCTTGACAATAAAGAAATTAGCAGTGGAATAACTACATTTACGTCTAAAACGCTAGATGCGGAAGAATTTGTTGAATGGTTATGGCAAGAAAAAAACATTTTAGCAAAGTGGATATATTTAAGTGATGTGGGTTCTAACATTAAAGGAGTAAGGGTATCTGTTGACTTTTTCAATTCAGAAGGGGAAGTAGACTACTTATTAAATGTTACTAAATCCTATCTTAAAAAGAATGTAAAGTAACCTAATAAACTGATATTGGATTCAATGCTGTAATTTAGACAGAGGTAGACCATAAAGATTCATTGGCTACATAAAACGCAAAATAGTGAAAATATCATATTGAGTATAAAAAATCGAAAAAAAGGAGTTAAACAGTGCAAGAGATATTTATCAACTTAAAACGCTTTGATGTCCCAAAAATCCTAGGCGGCTTATGTCCTGTGGAAAACCCCAAATATTGGATAGAAAAAATAATTGACGAATCAGTAGAACTGGGTATAGGAAGCCTTGAAAGCATAAATGTTACCTATCTACTACCCGAAGCTCTCATTATTCCTGCTATAGAAAGATTGTCCGCATATCCCGAAAAACAAACATCCAACATAAGCATTGGATGTCAGGGAGTATACCGAGAAAACATAAAACCTGGAGGCAACTTCGGTGCCTTTACCACCAATCTGCCTGCAGCAGCAGCTAAAAATATGGGATGCACATGGAGCATGATAGGGCATTCTGAAGAGCGCAAAGATAAACTTAGCATTATAGAAAGGTATGAGTCTTACAATAAAGGAAGACAGGACTTTACCCAACGGGCAGCTCAAGCAGTCGACAGCCTAATAAACCAAGAAATCTTATGTGCCCTTGATATGGGAGTAAATGTACTTTTATGTATTGGAGAAACAGCAAAAGAGCGAGGTAATGGAGGCTTTGAAGAACAAAAACCCAGAATACAAAAAGTACTAAAGGCTCAACTCGCAAGAGGGCTTCAAGGGGTTGAAAAATATATTCATAATAATCATGTCGCTATAGGATATGAACCCATATGGGCCATAGGCCCCGGGAAGACACCACCCGGTGCCGAATATATAAGCTTTGTATCCTCCTACATTAAAAAAGCGGTAAATGGGAAATACGGCTTCGATCCTACCGTAGTATACGGAGGTGGCCTGAAAGAAGAAAATGCCGCTATGATATCCGGTGTTGATACCGTTGGAGGAGGACTTGTAGCCCTAACCAGATTTACCGGGGATATTGGTTTTGAAGTCAAAGACTTGAAAAAGATTATAAATAAATACATACATGCAAAGCACAACAGCTTAAGCTAGACTATAACAGTTTGCTAAGCAGTATATAAGACATTTTTAGCTTTGATGTAAAAAGCAACAGTATTTATTGCCGAGTAATATGCGGTTTTACAATTGTATAATACTCTACATGTAAATTTAGAAAAATTGTTCAAAAATACAAACTCGGAGGTCGATTAAATGAAACTAGCATTTGAATACGGTCAAGGCATGATGGAGGCAAACCTACCCGACAATACCGATATTTTCATCCCCGGAGAAACAGTACCAGATCCCCCATACCTTAAAAACCCCGAAGAAGCCACAAGAAATGCCATACAAAACCCCATAGGAATGCCTACCATCTCAGAACTAGTGAAAAAAGGATCCAAAGTTACAATCATATTTCCAGACAGAGTAAAGGGTGGTTTTCAAGCAAACTCCCATAGAAAAGTATCAATACCCATTATTATTGAGGAATGTCTAAAAGCCGGAGTAGAAAAAAAAGACATAAAACTCATCTGTAGCAATGGTTTGCACCGTAAAAACACAAGAGAAGAGATAAAATCCATCTTAGGAGAAAAAGTATTTAACGAATACTGGTGGAGCAATCAAATAGTAAACCACGACAGCGAAGACTGGGACAACCTAATAGATCTAGGGCGAGATGAAATGGGCAATCGAGTTATCATGAACAAAGAAGTATATGAATCAGACCTTGCAGTACTAATAGGCCACACCCTGGGTAATCCCTATGGAGGATACTCAGGTGGATATAAACATTGTGCAACAGGTATTACTCACTGGAAGAGCATCGCATCACATCATGTACCCCACGTAATGCACAGAGATGACTTTACACCGGTAAGCAGCCACAGCCTAATGCGTAAAAAATTTGATTCTATAGGCCAGCACATGGAAAAATGCATGGGTAAAAAATTCTTCACTGTAGATGCC
Organism: Tepidanaerobacteraceae bacterium; assembly: GCA_028706065.1. Taxonomy (GTDB): domain Bacteria; phylum Bacillota; class Thermosediminibacteria; order Thermosediminibacterales; family Tepidanaerobacteraceae; genus JAQWCA01. The sequence continues at coordinate 1,863 of JAQWCA010000158.1, read as the reverse complement.
GCTCTAGATACCTATGCCCGGCAGATAGCAGTCTTTGCAGGATATGCTAAAGAAATGCAGCCAATATCCTGGGAGATTGCCGACAAGAGAACCTATGTTCCTTGGGCAGAAAAGAAATACGATGTAATGGTCTTTGGAATGCCACAGTTCTTTCACTACGGCAACGGCATGGGAACAAATCCTATTTTTATGTTACAAGCCATCTCCGCACAGATAATTCGGCACAAAAGAGTCATGAAAGACAACTGTGTAGTCATTTGTTCATCAATTTGTAACGGCTACTTCCATGATGAAGAATTCCCAGCATATCGAGAAGTTTACGAACTGTTTCAAAAAGACTACCATAACATACTACCCGATCTTGAAGAACATGGAGAATACTTGTCCAACAATCAAGAGTATATAGACAAATACCGTTTCAACTATGGCTTTCATCCCTACCACGCTTTGTCAATGATTTCCTGTGGTCATATAGCTGAAATGAATTGTTCAGCAATATATATAGTAGGAGCTCAGGAACCGGGATATGCAAGAGGAATGGGATTAAAAACTCGTGCAACTTTTGAAGAAGCACTAAAAGACGCTCGAAAATATGTAGGTGATACCCCCAACATCTTAGCTTTGCCCAAGACCTTTAAGATTGCTGCGGTGCATTTGGGGATGAAGGAGTAATACTGAACAGAATCTAATTTATTAAGGCTTTTTTAATGAGGGAATTAAAGTAATAAGATTTTAGCTTCCTCTCTTCCCTCATTAAAAAACCTTTTTTGGTCAATGTAGGAGGGGAAAAATGTTTGAAATCAATATAAATAGTATTCTATTTACCACTGCTGTTAACTTCCTTGCGGCTTTTTTGCAAGCTTCGGTTGGCTTTGGTTATGCCATCTTGGCAATGTCGCTTATGCCATTTGTGTTACCGATGCGGGTATGTTCAGCCATTTCTGCCATTACGGTGGTGGTTATTGGATTACAGATGGTAATAATGCTACGAAAGCATTTAGATTGGAGAATTATTCTTGTTCCAGTGATTTCATGCATGTTTACCACGAATATAGGTATATATATTCTGATGCATTACCCGGAGAGGATATTACGTAATATATTGGCAGCTTTTATCCTACTATTGACCGCTTACTTTTTCATCTCTCAGAAATACAAGATGGTAATTAAGAAATCGTTGATAAACGATATTTTGTTTGGTATGGTGACTGGTATTTCTACGGGTATGTTTAATATTGTAGGCCCATTTTTTATGATATACTATTTTAGCATTTGCGATGATAATATGAGCTTTAAGGCAAGTATGGAATCTACTTTTTTGGTGGCGGGGCTATATTCAACGATACTGCATATTTTATATAGGAACATTACATTGGAAATAGCACCCTTATTGCTCTCTTCAGCCATAGCAGCTATGGTGGCGGGATTTATCGGACTTCGACTGTTTCGCCAGCTAAACAGAGATATGATAGTAATGGTCATTTATTTTGCTTTACCCTTAATGGCATTTTTACTATTAAAATCATAGCATTATCGCTTACGCTATCTGAGCATCATATTAAAGTTCAGAGTTCTTGAATCTACTCATTCTGTTTACACTATCAGTATTTAGAAAACCTTTTTCAATTACTATCATGAAAATATGGTTGATAAACCTTGATACGATTTTTTCATAGGCAAGGATGAAGACATCCAATAGATTTAAGTTTATATGATTTATGGTTATTGACGTATGCTCATAATAAAGTTATTATAATTATGGGCATACGTCAAAGTATGTTTAGTCTGGAGGAAAGAATATGGGAATACCATCAACAAAAACATTAGTATTATTAGCATTATTTCTTGCCCGTGGGCTTGTAA
>JAQWCA010000157.1 GCA_028706065.1 Tepidanaerobacteraceae bacterium | reverse complement strand
GTTTTTAATTTCCTACTTTATCGACGATAGTTAAGGAAAAAATAAAAATATGAACTGTTTAACTTTGGAAAAATTCTGGTATAATTAAAAAAGAACTGTCTTGTTTCTATAACGGAATTGTCCTCAAGAAGTTTTATGATGATTTTCAGGAAGGACTGAGAGAAAAATATGACACAAATTGATAAAAAACGGATTTTGGATAAAATCAGAAACTAGAAAATATAGAAAATAAAAGGGAATGTCGCAAAACTGTTTTTTAAGCGGTTTGTGACATTCCCTTTTATTAAAACCCACCCAGTAGGCAACCTAATAACAATATCAGAAAGGGTTCCAGCCAACCAATTTTAACTTAGTAAAACATTTAAATCAAGCGTTTCAACAGTTGTTCTCTTTGACCATATAAAAAATCGATAAGTGGGATTTCCAATGTGGTATAGCATCCGGGGTTTTGCCTGAGGGTTGCTCTGGCAGCAGACACCATTACCTGAGCTGCAGCTGCCGGATTGCATATAGACATTATAAATTCCATGCGCTGGTTATGAGTGATTCCTGATACACCCTTTCGTTCCATATGCACACCATGGCCTGTATCTATTAAGCTTTTTACATCATCTACTTTGTACACATGGGTTTCATCGTGTATAAAGTAGGGATCGTTTTTTACAGTTTCGGATATTTTTTCAAAGTCATAATCATCTTTTATTTTTACATATACTAGGCGCTTGTGTAGTCCGGTACCTTCGGGAATGGTCATAGAAAGGGCATCTTCCACACCTTCAATAGCCTTTACTGCCACCGTATGGCCAAGACTCATACCCGGCCCAAAATTGGTATAAGTCAGGCCCTTTGGAGCAACTACCTCCAACAAAGTTCTGACAATAGAATCCGAGCCCGGATCCCAACCGGCAGAAATCACAGCCACTGAATTGTGCATTTTCCCAATGTGGTCAAGATTTTTTCTAAGCTCTATAACGGAATCACCGTGAATATCAAAGCTATCAACAGTATTAATACCCATTTTTAGGTACTGGGGAGCGACTTCGGGCACTGCCCGGCTAGGAATGCTTAAAATAGCCACATCCACTTCCTCAAGTTCCTTTATATCGGTTACCACCGGGATATCCCCTACTCTTTTCTTGGTAGAGTCTATTTTTTTCGGGTCCCGCAGGATTATTCCCGCAACTTCCATATCCGGGCTTTCTTTAATAGCCGGAACTACCTGTCTGCCTACATTGCCGAAACCTACTACAGCAACTCTAAATTTTGTCACATTTATTCCTCCCTTTAGTATTTGTGTGAATTTAGTGACATCAATACTATAATTGCTAATAAAATAATATACCCATACAAAAACAAAAAACAACCGGGGTTATTTGCCGATTGTTATTATGCTTGGCAAATACCTATCTCCTGAAGTAGCGCTCCACCGGATTACTCCGATGACAGTTCTATACCTATTCGGTATAGGCCCAGCATGGTTTTTGGGGATAAACCACACTTCGGCGATGATCCCTTCCAGTTTGCTTAATTGGCTCCCCGCCTCCGCAAACTTACTCTTGATACATCGCGCCTCTACCTCAACTCGTTTTAGAGATGAGGTATGTTTTCGATTTTATAAAACATATCACATTTTTTTTATTTTGTCAATTAACATATTTATCCCTTGTAGCTTATGATAGACAGTTATTGGGATATGGTAATATCCCAATAAAATCAAAGGAAAGTAAGTTAAAATGCCCCCTTGTAGTAGACAGTTAAAATAATAAAACTGTTTACATTGAGGGGGCATTTTTTATAACCAGGGCTAAGTGAATATTTGCTATAAGCTGTTTATAAAACCTTTTTTATTATTTATTTGCCGGTTTACAAAGGATTTCTGAAATCCAGGTATCAAAAATGTTTGATGCATGTGACGGTCTTATAATGACGGCCGTATCGGCTCCCTCGCTGCTGCCTCCTACCGCTATAATATCTTCTCCGTAGGGAATGAGACCTGCATCTAATGCCATAACGGATATTTCCACACATACCTTTGTGCCCTGACCCAACATTCTCAAGGTATTAGCTATAATTTCCACAGGATATACTCCACCGAACTTGCGGCTCATGCCCCGTTCGGCACCGGAAAGCACATGTGTTGTTGTTAACAGTTTAACACCGGAATTTATCAGGTCCTGTCTTATGTCTTCAGGCATTTGGATTTCTCCCGGGACTTTAAACCCTGCAACATGTGTTACACCGACTAAATTGATTCCGAGGTTTGCATCTCGGAATTTTTTTACGGTGTCACCTTCACTGGACGCCACTATCACATGTTTTATACTCCGCTCTTTTACGGCCTTTTTTACAACTTCCAAAGTTTTTTCTGTATTTTGTTTTCCAGGTTTTTCCCAATACATCTAAAATCAACCTCCTAATTTTTCTATAAATTAATTGCAATCTTGTATTATGGCTATACCGGAACTGGAACCAATCCTAGTTGCTCCTGCTTCAATCATTGCAAGAGCTGTCTTTAAATCCCTTATACCTCCTGAGGCCTTTACACCCATTGAATCTCCTACTAGTTTTCGCATAATTGCCACATCTTCCACAGTTGCACCCCCAGAGCCAAATCCAGTGGAAGTCTTTACAAAATCCGCTTTGGCAGCTTTTGCCAATTGGCAAGCTGATACCTTTTCGTTTTCATCTAAATAACCCATTTCCAAAATTACTTTTACTTTTGCCTTGGAATTTGTTTCCTTAACTATTTTAACTACCTGTGCGATGTCTTCCTGAACGGCATAAAAATCTCCGCTCTTTAGAAGCCCTACATTCATAACCATGTCTACTTCTGACGCTCCTGCTTTAACTGCTTCTGCCGCCTCAAATACTTTAGAAGATGTTGACATTGCTCCCAAAGGAAATCCAACAGTAACAGCAACATTAATATTGCTACCTCGAAGAATGTTTACGACATGTTTTACGTAATAAGAATTAACGCACACTGAATAAAATCCATATTCCTTGGCTTCCAAACATAATAATTTAATATCTTCAAAAGTTGCAGTAGCCTTTAATAATGTATGGTCTATATACTTAGCCAGTTCGTGTTTTGTAAGCATAAAAATCACCTGACCTTTTATTTATTTTTAATGGCCTTAATGTAAAATATTTATGAAAAATCCCACATCTTGTCTAAGTTTATTTTACATTAAATTGGTTATGCATTCAATACAACAATTTATGAAATAAGGTAATAATAAAAATGTAAGAATAACATTTTGGAGGGTATTGGATATGACTAATTACAAGAAGAGCCCCAACCCCGAAGTCAAATGTGTTGTAAATACTTGTACCCATTGGATTCCGGGCAATATTTGCGGTGCTGGAAATATTGACATATTAAATGAAGAAGTGGGTAAAATGTCAACATCTGTAGAACAAACCATGTGCAAGACTTTTGAAGAGCGTCGAGGCCTAGCCAATTTTATTGGTTCTGCTGACAATGTAAACTGGGTAGGTTTTGCAGAGGAATTGGTGGGTATGGGACGCCAGTTAAACCCAACAGTGACTTGTATTGTAGATACATGCAAATACTATCATAAAGGAGACCTGTGCAACATAGATACTATCGAAATTACAGGTAAAAATGCAAAAGAATGCCAAGCTACAGATTGTGCTACTTTCGAGTTTAACGGCGAGCAATCCAAAAACGAAAAAATTCAACAATCCAGAGAAAAAGGAGAAGAATTCAAGTAAACTCTTTACCGAAAACCGATGGTGTCAGGTAATACTAAAATTTGACTAAACGATACTACCTGACACTGTAAAACTTTTTAGAAATGGATTTGTTTATTTTGGGAATTCTGACTTATATCTATCCACCGGCTGCCGGTCAGCTCTTCTAATTCCTTAACGGTTAGTTTTACAGCGGCATTTATATCACCTGCAGCAGGATACACTGTTTCATAAGCATTTAAAGATTTATCCAAATAAATATCTATTGGGTTTTTCAAGCCAAAAGGACATACCCCTCCCACCGGATGGCCCGTTACTTCCATAACTTCATCCCGATTGGGCATTTTAGCCTTGCAAAAAAATGTGTCTTTAAATTTCCGGTTGTCTATTTTTTTATCCCCCGCTACTAACACCATTATGTAACCGTCTTTCACCTTAAACACAAGAGATTTGGCTATTTCACCCGGTGTAACGCCAAGAGAATCGGCAGCCTTATCCACCGTGCTAGTGTCATCAAAAAATCTTATGCTTACATCCATATTTTTCGTTTTAAAATAATCTCTTACGGATTCCACAGACAAATGAAGTCACCTCTTGATTTTATTTTGAGCTTTCTTATGAGGGTTGTACTTTACACCAATTATATTCGGAATCTTTAAAGGATGCAACTACTTCACACCTGTATCATATTTACACATGAGGGTCCTGGTAGAATTTAGTATAGCCAGAAGAGCTACGCCTACATCAGCAAAAACCGCCTCCCACATGGTAGCTACCCCTACGGCTCCCAAGGCAAGAAAGATACCCTTGACCCCCAAGGCAAAGACTATGTTTTGTACAACAATCTTCTTGGTATGTCTCGCTATCTTTATGGCTTCAACCACTTTTGAAGGCATGTCCTCCATGATAACCACATCGGCCGCTTCGATGGCGGCATCTGAACCCAAGCCGCCCATGGCAATACCCACATCAGCTCGGGTTATGACCGGTGCATCATTGATACCGTCACCTATAAATACCGTTTTATACCTCGCTCCACCCGTCTCCTGAATTTCCTCCAGTTTTTCCACTTTTTCTTCAGGCAACAGTTCAGCATGATATCCGTCAAGGTTAAGCTCCTTAGTTATCCGTCGGGCTGTAACTTGAGTATCGCCTGTCAACATAACTGTTTGTTTTACGCCTAACTCTTTAAGCTCTTTTATAGCTTTGACT
>JAQWCA010000156.1 GCA_028706065.1 Tepidanaerobacteraceae bacterium | reverse complement strand
CTTTTGGATAGCCTTCATTTGTTCTCTCAAAAAAAACTCTTTTTGATTTTTTTCTATTTGCTTTTTTACCCTATAATTAATTCTTTTTTCAATTTCTAGTATCTCTAGTTCGTGTGAAACTATTTGAAACAGTACCTCTAACCGCCTTTTAAACGGAAGTGTTTCTAATATCATTTGCTTGTCTTCTATCTTGATGGCTAAATGTGATGCCACGATATCCGCAAAGCGTCCCGGATTTGTAACATTTTTTAAAGAAACAAGGATATCCGGAGGTAACTTTTTGGTCAAATCCATGTAACGCTCAAAAAGGTTAAGCACACTTCTGATTAGAGCTTCCTCTTCCGCATTAGCCTTTTCTTCACCCTCACTAACTTCTTTTATCTTTACTTTAAAAAAGGGTTCTATCTGAATATAGTCTTCAATTACTGCCCGATTTAGGCCTTCAATTAAAACCCTTATTGTATCCTGAGGCATTTTTAAAAGCTGCTTAATTTTTGCCACTGTGCCAGTTGAATAAATTTGTTTTTTGTCTGGAAAATCGACTTTTGCATCCTTTTGCGCTACAAGCAGTATTTTCTGATCTGCGATCATGGCTTCTTCAAGGGCCCCAATAGATTTATCCCTTCCTACATCAAAATGTAAAACCATGTTTGGAAACACCAACAAACCACGAAGTGGCAACAGCGGTATTGTTCGATTTAATCCGGTTTTTTCCACTATATCCCCCCCTATGCACTGATTGATAAAAAACAACTTTCTCTACTTTATAGTTATTCGATACAACTTCATTAAATCCTTCCATAAAAAATTTTCAACCTTAGACTGAGATGGTATCTTTTCTTGCATCTTGCTTTAATACCTGTATAGCTTGTTCTATCACCTCTTCTATACGGTCTACTGCTATTATGTTTAAGTCAAGGGTTTTGAAAATTTCCTGCCAATTTTCCTTGGGAATTATAACTGTCTTAGCACCTGCTCTTCTAGCCGCCTCTATCTTAGGAACTACGCCCCCTATAGGCTTAACATATCCCCGCACTGACAATTCTCCCGTCATTGCAACATAATTATCAATAGGAATATTTTTTATTGATGAGTAAATAGATACCGCAATGGTTACTCCGGCCGAAGGGCCGTCAATTGGTATTCCACCTGGGAAATTTAGATGAATATCATAATCCCGAGGATCTAATCCTAAACATTTTCTAAGTACAGTCATCACATTATCTACAGAACCCCGGGCTGTTCCCTTCCTTTTGAGGCGATGAGCACTTCCACCCATCTCTTCTTCTTCCACAACACCCGTAACTGATAATGTTCCTTGACCCTTACCAGTTTTTATTGCAATGGATTCTATTTCTAAAAGAGTGCCCATATTAGGGCCATAAACAGCTAAACCTTGAGCAAGACCAACTTGTGGTATCTGACTTATCTTTTTTTCCGGTCTAGGAGCATACTGACCGCTATTTATAACCCATTCAACATCCCGTGCTTCAATGCGTTTTCTGTTTTCAGAAGTTGCCAATCCAGCAGCCATCTGAATAATATTTACAGACTCTCTTCCATTATTTGCGTATTTTTTTATGGTACTTATTGACAATTCGTCGATCTCAAACTCAATTTTATTTACTGCATTTCTGATAATAACACCAATATCATCCGGTGAAAGAGGCTGAAAATAAATTTCGAGGCAGCGAGAGCGAATAGCCGGTGGTATTTCGCTAGGTGTTCTGGTTGTGGCACTGATTAATCTAAAATCAGCCGGTAAGCCTTTTTCAAAAATTTCACGAATATGTCGGGGTATATTTATATCTTCACTGTTGTAATATGCGCTTTCCAGAAAAACCTTACGGTCTTCCAGTACCTTTAAAAGCTTATTCATTTGAATCGGGTGAAGTTCCCCTATCTCATCAATAAAAAGAACCCCGCCGTGGGCCTTTGTAACAGCACCGGGTTTGGGTTGAGGTATCCCAGCAATGCCAAGTGGACCTGCACCTTGGTAAATTGGATCGTGCACTGAACCTATAAGAGGATCAGCGATTCCCCTTTCGTCAAATCGTGCTATAGTAGCATCAACCTCGACAAACTTTGCATCAAGACCAAAGGGCGAGCCTATGGTTTTTTTCGCCTCTTCTAAAACCAATCTTGCTGCAGCTGTCTTTCCAATACCCGGTGGACCATATAATATTACATGCTGAGGATTCGGCCCACAAAGAGCAGCACGCAAAGCTTTTAAGCCATCATGCTGACCGACAATTTCATCAAATGTTGATGGTCTGGTTTTTTCGGCCAAAGGTTGGGTGAGAGATATCTGCCTCATTTTTTCAAGTTTTCCCATTTCTCTTTTTGATTCTTTATCTACAGCAACTTTACTTCCTTGCTGATTTTTAAGTAAGTTTAAAAAATAAAGCCCGATAACAATGGCAAAAAAAATTTGAATTAAACTTAGAACATTTAATGTCACATTCATGTGGCATTTCCTCCCTCACCGAACTTTGCATTTAAATTTCATATTATCAAAAATACGACCACTGTTTATATTATTTATTAATACTAGTTTTTTTATAACCAATATAAAAATATAAATTAAAAAGTGCAGCTTTTTAGCTGCACTTACGCTGTTACTTCTTTCTTTTTGCCTTTTTTTCTGTCCGATGTGACCATAATTGGTTCTTCGCGGTTTAAAACTGCTTCTTTTGTAACTACACATTTTGCAATATCACTTCTACGTGGGAGTTCGTACATTATATCCAACATTATATCTTCAAGTATTGACCTTAGGCCTCGAGCTCCAGTCTTCCTACGAATAGCTTCTTGTGCCACTACAACTAAAGCATCATCAGTAAACTCCAGTTGAGAATTGTCCATTTCAAACAACTTCTGGAATTGTTTTACCAATGCATTTTTCGGTTCTTTCAAAATTCTTATCAAAGCTTTTTCATCAAGAGCTGACAAGGTAACAACCACTGGAATTCGACCGACGAATTCAGGTATCAATCCATATTTCAACAAATCTTCAGGCATCAGATGTTTTAAAATTTCACCTATATTTTTCTGTCCTTGACCGTGAATTTCAGCTTCAAAGCCTATGGACTTTTTACCTATTCGATTCTGAATTAGCTTATCTATACCTTCAAAAGCTCCACCACAAATAAAAAGAATGTTTGTGGTGTCAATTTGAATAAACTCTTGGTGGGGATGTTTACGCCCACCTTGAGGAGGTACACTGGCGACAGTACCTTCCAAAATCTTGAGCAAGGCTTGTTGTACACCCTCCCCGGATACATCCCGGGTTATCGAAGGATTGTCAGATTTTCTTGCTATTTTATCTATCTCATCAATGTAAACAATACCTCTTTCAGCCTTCTCAACATCATAGTCGGCCGCCTGAATAAGTTTTAGGAGAATGTTTTCAACATCTTCACCCACATAACCAGCCTCAGTTAAAGAAGTAGCATCAGCTATAGCAAAGGGTACATTTAAAATTCTTGCAAGAGTTTGAGCCAGAAGGGTTTTACCGCTGCCTGTAGGCCCCAACATAACAATATTACTTTTTTGCAGCTCTACATCATCTATTTTATTTTGGTAATTTATTCTTTTATAGTGATTGTATACTGCTACAGACAAGGTTTTTTTGGCTTGTTCCTGACCAATCACATACTGATCTAAAATATCTTTTATCTCATAAGGTTTAGGTATATCAGTGAAATCCATCTCTACATCGTCGCCAAATTCCTCTTCTATAATCTCATTACATAGTTCTATACATTCATCACAAATGTAAACGCCGGGACCTGCTACCAGTTTACGCACCTGATCCTGGGTCTTACCACAAAAAGAGCATTTAAGCTGACCCTTTTCATCACTAAATTTAAACATCATACACTCTCCTTTCCGGCTTACTTCCTCTTGTGGATCACCTCGTCAATCAAGCCGTACTCCTGCGCTTCTTTCGACGACATAAAGTAATCCCTGTCGGTATCCTTGTCAATTTTTTTCAAAGATTGCTTAGTATGATTTGCTAAAATTTCATTTAATAATTCTCTTAAGCGAAGGATTTCTTTTGCATGGGTCTCGATGTCTACAGCTTTTCCTTGAACCCCGCCCCATGGCTGATGAATCATAATCCTGGAATGTGGCAGTGCATATCGCTTACCTTCAGCTCCGGCAGCCAGAAGCACTGCTCCCATACTAGCTGCTAGCCCCATACACATAGTGGAAACGTCAGGCTTGATATACTGCATTGTGTCATATATGGCAAGACCTGCCGTAACGGAACCACCAGGGCTGTTAATATAAAGACGTATATCTTTATCGGGATCTTCAGATTCAAGATACAACATTTGAGCTATAGCAAGGCTTGCCACTGTATCATCAATGGATGTCCCTATAAAAACAATTCTTTCTTTGAGAAGTCTCGAAAAAATATCATAAGCCCTTTCGCCGCGATTTGTTTGTTCCACCACCATAGGTACTAAACTCACTTCAAATAACCTCCTTAGTTATACGGTTTTTTCACTATTATCATCAGCAGTCTCGTCTTCATTTGAGTTTGCTTTATCCTCTTCCTTTTTCTCTGTTATTATGGCATTCTCGATAAGGAAATCAAAGATCTTTTTTGACCAGACTGTATCTTTAATACTCTCTATATCTTCAGCCTTAAGATCCTTTTTATAATCTTCTACAGTCTTTTTGTAAGTATCTGCCAATTCCTTTATCTTATTTTCAAGTTCCTCATCAGTTACAGTAATATTCTCTCTCTTACTTACTTCTTCTAAAATAAGAGATGATTTAACATTATCCTTAGCTTTATCTTCAAAACGAGACTTAAATTCTTCAGGAGTTAATCCAGTTGATTGTAGATATGTCTTTAAGTCATATCCACTAAACTTTAAATTCATAGCAAAGTCCGTCATAAGTCTCTCAACTTCG
>JAQWCA010000155.1 GCA_028706065.1 Tepidanaerobacteraceae bacterium | reverse complement strand
ATGAGGAAGTGAGGAACTCCAATCCCTTTATCATAAGCAGCCTAAAGCCTATTCAAATGCCAAATTTGGATATGGAAGAGATATTTAGTGGAAGGAAGAACTTTACTAAAGATGAGTGGATTGATGTTCTCTTAAGGTCAGTGGGAATGGAACCGACCCAATTAGAAGAGAAGGTAAAATGGCATCTAATCGCCCGTATGATTCCCTTAGTTGAAAATAACTATAATGTCTGTGAACTGGGCCCGAGAGGAACGGGTAAATCCCATATATATAAAGAGATATCCCCTAATTCTATTTTAATATCAGGAGGCCAAACTACTGTAGCCAATTTGTTCTACAATATGAACACCAGAAAAATCGGGTTGGTGGGATTATGGGATGTAGTGGCCTTTGACGAAGTGGCGGGTATTACCTTTAAAGATAAAGATGGGATTCAGATTATGAAGGATTATATGGCTTCAGGTTCTTTTGCCAGGGGAAAGGAATTAAAAATTGCGTATGCTTCCATGGTTTTTGTAGGTAATATTAATCAAAGCGTGGATGTGCTGCTAAAAACATCCCACTTATTTGACCCCTTCCCGGAAGCAATGGCATATGATTCCGCTTTCTTTGACAGGATGCACTGTTATATTCCAGGTTGGGAAATACCTAAGTATAGACCGGAATTTTTCACTAATGAATATGGCTTTATTACTGACTACATATCAGAGTTTTTTAGAGAAATGAGAAAAAGGTCATATACTGATGCAATAGATAATTATTTTATGTTAGGGAATAACCTTAACCAAAGGGATGTTATAGCAGTAAGGAAGACTGCATCAGGATTAGTTAAACTCATTTATCCTAATGGCGAATTTGAAAAGAAAGATATTGAGGAAATTCTCAGGTACGCTTTAGTTGCCAGAAGACGGGTAAAAGAGCAATTAAAGAAGATTGGCGGCATGGAGTTTTATGATGTCCACTTTTCCTATATCGACAAAGAAACCTTTGAGGAGGAGTTTGTATCAGTTCCTGAGCAAGGTGGCGACAAACTGATTCCTGAAGGACTGGGAAAACCGGGCCATGTTTATACGGTGGCTCATGGGGATTCCGGGATGATTGGGGTATATAAGATTGAAACAGAAGTTGTTTCCGGAACCGGAAAGTTTGAACGGACAGGCTTAGGAACCAGTAGGGATGCTAAGGAGAACATAAATACAGCCTTTAACTATTTTAAGGCCAACAAAAAAAATATTAGCGGCAGTATTTCTTTAAACAACAATGATTTCTTAATGCACATTCAAGATATGCAGGGTATTGGCATGGCCTCTCAGTTGACTCTATCAGCCTTCATCACCCTGTGTTCAGGAACACTGAAAAAGCCTGCGTTAAGCCAATTAGTAGTATTAGGATCAATGAGCATCGGTGGTACAATTAACAAGGTAGAAGAATTAGCATCTACACTTCAAGTTTGTTTTGATGCAGGAGCGAAGAAGGTTCTTCTTCCGATGGCCTCTGCTGTGGAAATTAATACGGTTCCACCGGAATTATTTGCTAAATTTCAGATATCCTTTTATCAAAGTCCTGAAGATGCTGTATTTAAAGCGTTAGGGGTAGACTAAAATTACTCTTGAAAAGATTTTACTCTAACAAAATTACATATTAGAAATATTTATAGCAAATTCAAATAAATAGTTGCTAAAATGGAAATAATATAATATACTATTATTGAGGAGTGATGATTATGAAAACTATTGGCGAGAGGATTAGAGAATTAAGAGAATCTAAAGATTTAAGTGCTAAAGATCTATGTTCTTTTATTGGTATTAATACTTCAACTTATAGTAAGTTAGAAAACGATAAAAAATCAATCGATGTAGAGGAACTTAAAAAACTTATAAATTTTTACGATATATCTGCAGATTATATATTAGGTACGAATAATGTTCAAGAGGATATTGTTATGTATATGAAAAGAGAAAAAAATTTAAATAATACGGATATTGAAGAAATTCAAATGATACTATCAATGATGGATGAAGCAATAACACTTAAAAATATGAGAGAACGAATCTAGGAGGTTTTTATGTTATCACCGCAAGAGATAGATAAAATTGAGAAAAAGGCTCTTGAGCAGCGTAAGATATATGATTTAGGTGATGAATCTCCAATTGGACTTAAAATATTTAGTTATGTAGAAAACATTTTCGATTCGTATATATTACTTTATCCACTAAAAACGAGAAAAATTGCCGGATTTACAAGAAAGCAAAGAGATACAATTCAAATTTTTGTAAATACAAGTTTTAATTTAAGTTTTCAAGTATTTGCTACTGCACATGAACTATATCATCTGATTGATTTAAAGGAAAAGAGTATAGATAAATTTATAATATGCAATAATCAGGATATTTCTGAAAGTATCGATGATAGCGGTTCAAGCATTGAAGAAATGAAGGCAAACTATTTCGCTGCTGCATTTTTAATGCCAAAGGTCGTAATTGAAAATAGATTTAGTAATCTAAAAAACCGTAAGTATTCAGAAGTAGATCTTGTTCTTGAAATTATGAAACTCCAATATGAATATGAAATTCCTTATAAAACAATCTTAAAAAGACTGAAAGAATTAGGAATAATAGGCAATGAAAAATACCACAAACTTAAAGACTACGATGAACAAATTTTAGAATACTGCAAAATGTTGGATGAAGAAATGCGTAAACGTATTAACGAACTTGAACACTCCAATGCAAGGAAATATCATTCTTTAAATGTCCCAAAGATTGCTTATGATGTATATCGTAATAATATCATTTCAATTAGCAAACTGAAAAGTGTGGTTAATAAATATGGTAAGACACTTAATGATTTTAAGGTTGTTAAACCAGAAGTAAACACAATAAACATAGACTTTTCGAATTTTGGGACAGGAGATGATACAGATGAGGAAGATTAATTCTCCTGTCCTTTTTGATGCCAATATCCTTATGAATTTTAAAGGGCAGTTAAAGTTTCTATTCGGTTTTTTTGAAAATATCATAATACATGAACAAGTTTTTAACGAAGTTGTTGGACAAGCACTAAAAGATGAATTGATATCGGTATCAGATGTTTCTAATATTGTTTATGTAGAAGATAAGTTTCCGACTGATGATGTTGGGAAGAAATTGTTTGAAGAATGTGATAAAGAATTGAAAGATTCTTTTAATATAGAAGATTTAAAGGATCTAGGTGAATATAAAACTTTATTGTATGCTAAATTTAATAATGTTTTTATTCTTTCTTCACAAGATACAACAGTTTGGAGATTTATTACTGAATCAAAATACTTTAAAGGATTGAAATGTATAACAGTACAAGACTTTGCCTATTTATTGTCTTTAAATGCCAAAAATAAAGGTGATAGGAAAATGGCTAGAAATCTTTATAAGGCCTTTGCAAGAGTGGAACATCCATTTGAATATTTTAAAATATATATGGAGCGAAATGATAATGAAATACCGAAATTTATAGAGTTTGAAAATAATAGGATAAACAATTTTCAGCAATTAGTTCAGGGATATTTTAATTATTATGCGGATACATCGTATTGTGATAGTAAAGAGATAGAATATGAGATATCCAGTTTAGCAGGTAGTAATACAGGAAACTGCTTAAGTTGTATTTACTCTAGGATTGATAAAAATAATGTAGATTATTCTATAAGAAAGTGTTTATTTGGTTATTCACTAAATAGTGAGAAATGCTCTCGAATTCAAGAAAGTTTTTTTATGAGGATTAGAAATAGAGTCAAAGAATAATTACCTAAAGCCCTTCAGAATAATATATATTATAGCATCATATAAAAGAAAACGTTACAAGCTTGACTTTTAATTTTAAATAGTATCATACTTGAGTGTACCACAATTTATATTGTGATACCGTGGCATATCGGCTAAACCCCATGAAATAAGGGTTTTAACATAAAGGTAAAGAATTAAGGAAAACTTCTGCAAGCAAGTAAACAAGTGCATGTGACCGTTGACAATATGTTCTTAAAGTGTATAATAAAACTGTAATCTGATGCATAGGTGATTTCCGATGCAGAGGATAAAAAAGTCCATAAGTGCCTGTTTGTAAGGATTTTCTGAGCAAAAGGGCGAAGGACCAGGGAAGTATTTTACATGCGGATAGTATTTTTATTTTATCCAGAATTGTGAAATATAGAACATGCAAGGTAAACCTTCGGCTTTTGCTGGAGGTTTTTTATGTTATTTAGGGTCTTGGGCGAAAAGGGAAAATGGATTTTTATATGTAAAAGGGTGTTAATTTCGATTACCGTGGGCGACAGTGCCTATGAAATTAGTGACATGACTGGCAAGCTGAGCGAATAAAAGCCATTCTTTTTCATCACTGTTGCGCGCCGTAGGTAGTGGCAGAATGGAGGATTTTATGAATATTTATCAACTTGTAGACAATATTTGCTCTGGATATGTCCCAAATATCAATGAAGTAGAGCTGCTGCTTAACACCGATGAACCTGAAACATCTTATATTTTTGATGCTGCCGATGATGTTACCCTGAAGTATTGCTCAAAAAAAGTTCATATCAGAGGGATAATAGAGTTTTCTAACTACTGCCGCTGCAGCTGTATCTACTGCGGTCTTAATGCAGCTAATCAGGAGCTGAAACGTTATCGTATAGACCCTCAAGAGATAATTGACGTGGCAAAAGAGGCTTGGGATGTAGGATATAGAACCATAGTCCTTCAATCGGGTGAAGATTTATGGTACACGAGAGAAAAGATATCCTTCATTATCAAGGGTATAAAGACCATTGGCGATATAGCAGTAACCTTGAGCGTAGGTGAAAGGGATTATGAAGATTACGGGCAGTGGAAAGAAGACGGGGCAGATAGATTTTTGCTGAAACATGAGACCATAAACCGAAGGCTATATAACAGACTTCATCCTCATTCCGGCTTGGATAA
>JAQWCA010000154.1 GCA_028706065.1 Tepidanaerobacteraceae bacterium | reverse complement strand
GGAAATTTATAGCGATCCTGAAAAATCCATAGAAGTAAATGCGGCATACACCCAATTGATTGCCGATTTAGAATATCTTTATGAACAGCTGGATCAGCTAGGTTAAAAGGAGCGATATATTTGAAAGATAAGTTTATTACCCTTGGGATAGAGACATCTTGTGATGAAACTTCGGTATCAGTTGTGGAAAATGGTAGAAAGATACTGTCTAACGCTATATTTTCTCAAATAAAGTGGCATGAAAAGTATGGCGGTGTAGTGCCGGAAATCGCCTCTCGCCAACATCTAGAAGCTATATCTCATGTAACGCAAAAATCCCTGGAGGATGCCGAGATAGATTTCGACAGTATTGATCTGGTAGCTGTAACTCATGGTCCTGGCTTAGTAGGAGCACTGTTAGTAGGTGTATCTTACGCAAAGGGACTTGCCTATGCTCTTAAGAAACCCCTCATAGGCGTAAACCACATTGAAGGACATATTTTTGCCAATTTCTTGGAAAATGATTTTGCCCCACCCTTTTTGTCCCTAGTGGTGTCAGGAGGACATACCCATCTTATTTACGTTAAAGATTATGGGGATTATGAACTCATGGGCAGAACCGTTGATGATGCAGCAGGTGAAGCCTTTGATAAGGTGGCTCGAGCATTGGGTCTGGGATATCCTGGAGGCCCACTTATTGACCAAACCGCCAGATTGGGAAATGAATTGGCTATATCCTTCCCAGTAGCCCATTTCAAAGATGAGGACCTGTCCTTTAGTTTCAGTGGCATCAAATCGGCAGTTTTAAACTATTTGAATCATCAAAAACAAAAGGGATTATCAATAGTAGTGGAAGATGTGGCCGCTAGCTTTCAAAAAGCCGTAGTCGATGCCCTGGTAGAAAACACCTTAAAAGCAGCAGAAATAAAGAATGTTAAGACAATCGCTTTAGCTGGAGGGGTGGCTGCAAATAGCAGGCTACGAGAAGAATTGACCAGCAAAGCCGGTACAGACTTTCTTGTTAGGTTCCCACCCATGATACTTTGCACCGACAATGCCGCTATGATATCCTGTGCCGGCTATTATCGATTTCTACAGGGATTTGAGTCTGATATGACTTTAAATGCCTATGCTAATTTAAACATTTTTTCCAATAATTAATTTTTCAGGGAGGTAAAAATGCGAAGAGTAAAAAGGCACCAGGTGGGAGATGTAAATTCTCTGTGGCTTTGGTACAAAACTGTAAATCCTATAAAGGTGGCTTTTAACTTTGTTGTAATTTATATTGCCCGCTTTGTGCCATGGCTTCCATTGAAAAATCTATTGTATCGAATAATCGGAATAAAAGTAGGCAAAAGAGTATCGGTGGGGCTCATGGCCATGTTTGATATATTCTTTCCGGAGCTGATTGAGATCGGGGATAATACAATAATAGGGTATAACTCCACCATACTGGCTCATGAGTACATGGTGAAAGAATGGGGGAAAGGAAAAGTTGTAATTGGAAGGGATGTAACCATCGGTGCCAATGTTACAGTGTTACCAGGGGTTAAAATCGGCGATGGGGCTACAGTATCAGCCTGCTCCCTAGTTAACCGAGACGTTCCTAAAAAATCTTTTGTAGGGGGGATACCTATAAGACCTCTAAAGTGAGTTCTTCCACATGATAACAGCATCTTCTCTATCATCGAGATAGTATCCTCGGCGGATACCAGCTGGTTCAAAACCCAATTTCGAATACAGATTTTGGGCTATATAATTGGTCTTGCGAACTTCCAGAGTCATTTTTTTAGCCCCTCGGTTTTTAGCAATTACCATTAAGGATCTCATAAGGAGTTCTCCAACACCTTCACCGCGGTATTCAGTCAATACCCCTACATTCGTAATATGGGCCTCATCCAGTATTATCCACATTCCCGCATATCCTATAATTTTAGCATCTAATCTTGCAACTATATACTGAGAAAACTGGTTATCCCGAAGTTCGCAGGAAAAAGAATAACGGGACCAAGGTGTAGTAAAGCATTGTTTTTCAACTTCCATTACTTCATCTATATCCGTCATTTTCATAATATCTACAGTAAATTCTGCATTAACTCTTTGCTCCATGGCGCTCCTCCCACTTCTCCTCAGCATTGGACTTTCTGATATAGAAGGGTTTGATAGAAAAACAGTCTTCGATATTTCCCAATGTATATTCATTTAAAGCTACCGCTGCTATAGATGAAGCCCTGGGCATGGAAAATGCCGGATGTGACCAAACGATATTTTCAACAACTTTGTTATTTGGGTTATCCCTAAATGACTTTTTTAATAATGGTATACCATCACCTAAAGTTATTACTCTTTCTTGAAGAGCTAAAAGATTCTCAAGAAGTCTATCCACTTTGATTAATTGATAATCCCATAGCCTTTTAAGATAGCCACCTTCCCATCGATAGAGAGATGTGTAAACCTCCTGCCGCTGGGCATCCATCATAGGGCATAAAAAGGTGCCTTCACCCATTATATTGTATGCCAAACCATCAAGAGTATTGACTCCTATCATAGGTTTTTTTAATGCATGAGCTATGCCTTGAGCACAGGCCATACCTATGCGTATACCCGTAAAAGAACCGGGCCCCTTGGCCACTGCCACGACATCGATATCACTTACGGTTATCCCAGAATCTTCAAACACTTGATCAATAACACCCATCATTTTTTCTGAATGGGTCTTTTTGTTGTTTACTATATATTCAGCCAAGAGTTTTTCCTCATTAAGTATGGCTATGGTTGATACAATAGAAGATGTGTCGATCCCCAAAATATATGTCATACGCTCAGCTCCTGAACAATCTTATCATAATATGGGCTGTTTGAAGTAAATTTCAACTGGCGTAAACTGTCTCCAACTACTCTAAAATCTATCCATAGGACCTCGACAGGTAACATCTCCTTTACTTTGTCAGCCCACTCCATAACTACAATATACCCTTTTAAATAATCATCAAAACCTATATTTTGTAACTCTTCGAGGTTTTTTAGCCTATAAACATCCATATGTGCAAGGGTAACAGAATCATGATATTCATTGATTAGGGTAAAGGTAGGACTGGTAATAGCATCATCTATACCCAACCCACGGGCTATACCCCGAGTAAAGGCAGTTTTACCTGCTCCTAAATCTCCTGTGAGAGCTAAAAAATCTCCCTCAGAAAGAAGCTTGCCTACTGCTGCCCCCAGTTTTTCCGTTTGCTCTACGTTTTGAGTTTCAAATATTTTTTCCATTGTACTCATCCTATTTCGCTTAAAAATCATTTGACCTAATGGTTATTATACCACAAAATGTAATGTAGCAAAATCTAAAGTAGGCCACATATAATGCCGTTCGCTCTTTGGTATTACATATGACCCTGGCCGTTAGAACTGTTCAATATTTACTTCTTATATACTATCTCACCGTTAACCACGACACAACACGGCTTAGATTTTATATCCAACGGATGTCCATTCCATACAACCACATCAGCATCCTTGCCTTTTTCGAGACTTCCCAGGCGATGGTCAATACCCAGAATTTGAGCTGGATTGATGGTAATGGCCGCCAAAGCATCTTCTTCCTTCATTCCCTCACGCACTGCCAAAGCGGCGCAAACGGGAAGATATTGTATTGGTATAACGGGATGATCGGTCATTATTGCAACTTTCACTCCCTTGTTGGCTAATATCCCCGGTGTAATGAAACTCAAATTTTTAAGTTCTACCTTTGAACGAGATGAGAAAGACGGTCCCACCACAGCTGGGATACCCAATCCCGCCAGTTCATCGGCTATCAGATGGCCTTCAGTGCAGTGTTCGATAACAATATCCACATCAAACTCCTTTGCTATTCTTACAGCCGTCATGATGTCATCTGCCCTGTGGGCATGAGCTCTCAAAGGCAGCTTCTTATCCAGAACGTCACATAATATCTCCATTTTTAGGTCCCGTTCCACTACCTTATCGGAGTCCCGGCGCTGCTTTTCAAGCTTTGCCTTATAGTTTCGAGCATTGACCAGGGCTGATCTTAGTAGGGCGGCAGTTGCCATTCGTGTAGCAGGCATTTTTTTCTGCTCACCGTATACCCTCTTGGGGTTTTCTCCAAAAGCAATTTTAAGACCGGCGGGCTCTTTTACCACCATATGGTCTATGACTTTGCCGTAGGTCTTCATGGCAATAGATTGCCCGCCGATAACATTGGCACTGCCGGGTCCGGTAAAGGCACAGGTCACACCGCCCATTACTGCATCTTCAAAGGCTTGGTCACCAGGGTTTATGCCATCGAGGGCTCGAAGCTCCGGTGTGACAGGATCGGTCCATTCATTGCCTTCTTCCCCTATCTCACCCACCGCCTCTTCAAAAATACCTATATGACTGTGGGCATCGATAAATCCCGGAAAAACGTATTTCATCTCCGCATCAATTATTGTTGCATTTCGGGGAATTGGAAGTTTCGGGCCAACTTCCTTTATTTTGCCATCTTCAATCAATACATTTCCTTTATCAAAAACCTGACCGGTTATGGTGCATACCTTACCGTTCACAATAGCTAACATATTATATCCTCCTATACTGCATGAAAACAACTCAAAAGATTCTTTCCATGCCAGCTTATTCCAATCGCCTTTTAGCGGCATTTGTCATGAATTGAAATAATCTCATATGGGTCGGGTCATCTATCAGCTCTTCCGGATGCCACTGTACACCGAGACAAAAAACACCCCTTTGTCTTAATTCTATGGCTTCAACGACACCGTCTGGGGCAGTAGCAGTGATTTTAAAATCAGAAGCCGGTTTATTTACCGATTGATGGTGAAAACTATTTACTTTTATTCGCTTTTGACCTATTATGTTATAAATCAATCAATCTCCTTCAATTATTTCAACTTCATGGCTTTTATGCCATCTCGGTGCATCTTGTACGTGTTTTAAGGAAGCTTTGACATTAGAAGCAATGTCCTGGTAAAGAGTTCCACCCATCGCTACATTCA
>JAQWCA010000153.1 GCA_028706065.1 Tepidanaerobacteraceae bacterium | reverse complement strand
TACATGGTTCCACCTGAAAATAAAACCCGCACATATGTAATACAGATGGCCTTTCCTGTCATCAACTTCGGTTCAAAAATTCCAATGATGATGACAGCAGTGATAGGTAATATTACCATGGCTGGCCGGGTAAAACTCCTAGACATCGCTTTTCCTAAAAAATATGTGGAAGGTTTCCAAGGCCCCAAATTTGGAATTGCTGGCATTCGCAAAATCTTGGGCATCCCAAAGCGGCCAATTCTTAATAATATGATCAAACCCTGCACCGGGTATACTGCTGAAGTAGGGCAAAGGCTTTTCTATGAAGCCGCTGCCGGCGGAGTCGACATAGTAAAAGATGATGAATTGTTAGCTGATGCGGTGTTTAATCGAATTGAAGATCGGGTCCGGCTTTATATGAAAGCTGAAAAGCAGGCCTATGAAGAAAAGGGCGAACATACCCTGTATATGGTAAATGTCACCGATGAAATCCCTAAAGTCTTTGAAAACGCCAAGCGTGCAGTAGAAGGCGGTTGTAATGGCATCATGGTCAATTTTGTAGTTACCGGCTTTCCTGTCCTTAGAGCTTTAGCTGAAAATCCGGATATAAATGTACCTATTATGGCTCATATGGATTTTGCCGGTGCTTCCTATATGTCTCCTGAATACGGATGGAGTTCTCATCTCATTCTTGGGAAACTTGCACGGCTTGCAGGTGCGGATATAGTGGTTCATCCTGCCCCGTATGGAAAAGCAACCGTACTTAAGGAAAAATACATGAAAGTCGCATATAATCTCGCTTTCCCAATGTTTGACATAAAGCCTACTTTCCCAATGCCCTCCGGTGGCATTATCCCAGCTAATGTGCCTGAGGTTATAAAGGATTTAGGCCACAATATAGTCATAGGTGCCGGTGGGGGAATCCATGCTCATCCGCAAGGCCCCACTGCCGGAGCTCGGGCCTTCCGCCAAGCCATTGATGCCACCATGAACAAAATTCCACTGGAAGAAGCTGCAAAGAAATATCAAGAACTTGCCAATGCTTTAAAAGCCTGGAAAGATCCCTTCTCTATGCTAGGCAAATAAAAGGTTTTTAAGGAGTGACTAAAATGAGCAATCAAAAGTATGCTATCACTGAATGGCATGACACTCAAGATATTTTAAACCGTCTTAATAACCTTGTCAAAAGTCCTTTAAGAACTATCAAGCATGAAAAAATGGAAAAATACTTGACATATTTTTACACAAAGTGCAACAAATCCAAAGCTTTAATTGAAAAGGCAAAACAATTTATTCCCGGTGGAGTACAACATAACTTAGCATTTAACTATCCCTTTCCCCTAGCCGTTAAAAAAGCCGAGGGAGCTTACCTGTGGGATGTGGACGGTAATCGCTATATAGACTTTCTTCAAGCCGGTGGTCCTACTCTACTAGGAAGTAACTATGAACCTGTTCGTCAAAAAGTCATCGAATTGATTGAAAACTGTGGTCCGGTCATCGGCCTGTTCCATGAATATGAACTGAAACTGGCGGAAATTATAAATAAACACATGCCTTCGGTAGAGATGTTCCGCATGCTTGCCAGCGGCACCGAAGCCGATATGGCTGCCATCCGCATAGCTCGTACCTTTACAGGCAAACGCAAAATTATCAAAATGGGTGGAGCTTATCACGGATGGAGTGACCAATTGGTATATGGCTTGCATATACCTTGGACCGGTTCATTTGAAGCTCATGGAATCCCTGCCGGATGTTATGCCGATACCCAAGAGTTTTTCTCAAATGACGTAGACGGTCTTAGCAAACTATTGGAGAAAAACGCTAGCGAAGGTGGCACAGCAGCGGTATTAATAGAGCCCATAGGCCCTGAAAGCGGAACTCATCCTTTGTTTAAAGATTTCAACAAAAAAGTTCGCCAGCTTTGTGATAAATTTGAAACCTTGTTGATTTTCGATGAAGTGGTCTCAGGTTTTCGAATGGGCATGGGCGGAGCCCAAGGCTACTTTGACGTCAAACCTGACTTAACCGTCTTTGGCAAAATCATTGCCGGTGGTTATCCCGGTGCAGGAGGGGTCGGTGGCCGGCGAGACATTATGGCATGTCTTGCCTCAGGCGTAGAGGGTACAAAAAAACGCGCCTATGTCGGCGGAACTCTATCGGCTAATCCCTTAAGCTGTGCAGCAGGCTATTATACAATACTGGAAATAGAAAAAACCGATGCAGCTATAAAAGCAGCTCAAGCTGGCAATAAACTCTGTGCTGGTTTACAGGCTTTGATTGATAAGTATGAACTTCCCTTCGTAGTCTACAACCAAGGGTCCATATGTCACTTGGAAAGCTCAGGTCTAATGTTCGTCGATATACGGCAGCCGGACTTTATGCAACAGATAGTCCAGCGCAAACACATGCTGGAAAAAATGGGAGCTGCCTATATGGCTGAAGGCCTCATAACATTGGCCGGCAGCCGGTTATATACCAGCATGGCTGATACAGATGATATTATCGATGAGGCTTTGGATAAATTTGAGCGAGTCTTTCAGGATATATAGTTTGTAAATAATTTTCATCAAAAGGCTTCGGGGCTTTACTCTGTAGAAAGGAGTATATTTTGTGAAAGAATTATACGATGCCATCTTTCATCGCAAATCTATTCGAAAATATGATATGACACCACTACCGTCTGATGTGCTTTCAGAGATAAAAAAGTATGCAACTAATGTCAAGCCTCTTATACCAACAATTAAAACGGAATTTTCTTATCTTACTTGTAATAATGTTAAAAATCTACTTCCAATCAAAGCACCTCACTATATATGTATATATTCCGAAAGAGCGGAACATTATTTAATGAATGCCGGTTTTAAGTTACAACAAATTGACCTATATCTGTCTGCAAGAGGTCTTGGCAGCTGTTGGCTTGGAATGGCCAAACCCGCAAGAAGATTGTCTCTTAAGATTAACGGCATGGATTTTGTTATAATGCTTGCCTTTGGAAAATCTGCTGGGATACTTCATAGAGCTAATGTACCTGAGTTCAAACGTAAATCTCAAGGTGAGATAACTACTATAAACGGTGCCACTGATATTTTAAATGCCATACGTCTTGCTCCTTCTGCAACCAACAGCCAACCCTGGTTTTTTACTGGAAATAAAGATAAAATGCAGATAAGTAGAAGAGAATTGGGAAGTATTAGGACTCTTGTCTATGATAAGTTAAATCAAATTGATATTGGGATTGCTCTATGCCATCTTTACATAGCGGCAAATATGAAAAGTCAAAATGTTAATTTTTTCTATGATAAACAGGATGAAAGCAAAACTCCGAAGGGGTATGAGTATATGATAAGTGCTGCTTTATCTTCCCGACTATAAGTTTTTGCAATTCCTCCATTATTTAAATCTGTGTATTATTCTTGATAAATTTTCAGAAAAAGCTTATAATAAACTTAAGGACATTTTTGAACCTCAATACACTTTTTTGAAATATCTTGGTTGAACTGGGAGGCAATCATGGAAAACCTGGACCTTTCTCGTCGCGAACGAAAAAAAATAGAAAGCCGGGCGCGAATTTTAAAGGCTGCCCGAAGACTATTTCAGCAAAAAGATTATGACAATACTTCAATAGAAGAAATTGCTGAAAATGCAGATGTTTCAAAGAGCACCTTCTTTAATTATTTCCCCACGAAAGAGAGCCTGTTAGACGGGATTGCCGCCGATGAAA
This sequence comes from Tepidanaerobacteraceae bacterium, assembly GCA_028706065.1. Lineage (GTDB taxonomy): Bacteria > Bacillota > Thermosediminibacteria > Thermosediminibacterales > Tepidanaerobacteraceae > JAQWCA01. The sequence continues at coordinate 1,320 of JAQWCA010000153.1, read as the reverse complement.
TTGCTGAGATTCGCTTTTTAATCAAAGCTGACCTGGTTGGTGTCACAAGCCCCGTAGAAAAGATTCGCATAGTTATGAAACACTTTGCAACCGACAGTTCCACATATTTGAAAGTAACGCGTAAAGTAGTCTGGGCCACAGTTTTTCGCACCGACGAATACCCTCAACCCGTAATGGAAATGGAGAAAATACTTGTAGAGCTCATAAAAGAAGCTCAAGAAAAGGGCGAACTCCAAAAAGATTTAAAATCTATGGAGATAGCTACCGCTATTATCGGAATGTATTTTGCGGCTTTTTTTCATTGGATTCGGGAAAGTCAAGACTCTCTTGCAACTCCGGAATTTGAATTTGATTCCCTGCTCAATACGCTCTTTACAGGCATCGCCGGGCTAAACTTTGAAAACAATGCTCATAAAAAATCCGGGAATTAGTTTTAAACTCCCGGATTTTTCCCTTTTATTGGCTTTATACCCCTCAATGTCGGAGCATTATTCTCTGATTTTCCAAGCTTTCGCTGATTCAGTTCCCCATCCTTTAACAGTTTTGCCCGAAAAATCGCCCCATCTCCAAACCGATCTTTAATCTCATCCATAACCTTGTTTAATTTCCTCTTTCTTTCGACATTATTAAACAGTGATATCTGCTCGAATTCCTTTACCAGCTGAGAAAGACTTACACCCAAAAGCCTGAGAGGGGTTTTGCCATCCCAATTGGAATGAAGGAGCCTTTTAGCTGTTTTATAGATATCTTCAGTGCTATTAGTATAGGAAATAGTAACAGAACGCGTAATGGTGCTAAATGAAGCATCTCTCAATGTAACGGTGATAGTGCGACCCATATAATTTTCTCGCCGGATTCTTCGCCCCACCTGTTCCGACAGGGACATCAGTACCATTTCCGCTTCGTCAAAAGATGTCACATCTTTAGGAAGAGTAGTGGAATGGCCCATGGACTTGACATCATCCATAGCATGGGGATCTACAGGACTGTCATCAATACCATTTGCCCAAAAATGCAGATACCTACCGTTTAATCCAAAAGCCCTCTCCAAAAGGTCTTCTGGAACTTGAGCCAAGTCTCCGATGGTTTTTATATTCATATGACCGAGGTGTTCAGTCATACGACGCCCTACTCCGAATAATTCATCCACAGGCAAAGGCCAGAGCACCTTAGGCACATCTTCGGCGGGTATCACAGTGATAGCATTGGGTTTTTTCATATCTGAAGCCATTTTAGCCAAAAGCTTACTACATGACACTCCGATAGAGCATAGCAAATCCAGCTCTTCAGCAATGGCATTTTGTATTTTGTGAGCAATAG
>JAQWCA010000152.1 GCA_028706065.1 Tepidanaerobacteraceae bacterium | reverse complement strand
ATACTAAACCCAACCCCTCAACTTCATATTATCAGCGATACGTTTAATTGCCACCAAATAGGCTGCTTTTCTGAAGCTCACATCATTTGTTTTTTGCATGTTGTAAACATCATCAAATGCTTTTATCAATATGTGTTCAAGTTTGCTGTTTACTTCTTCCTTTGTCCAGTAGAAGTTCATCAGGTTTTGTACCCATTCAAAGTATGAAGCTGTTACACCACCTGCATTGCAAAGTATGTCCGGGAAGAGGGGTATTCCTTTTTCAGAAAGGATTTTATCGGCTTCGGGTGTAGTTGGACCGTTGGCTGCTTCTACTATAATTTTTGCATTTATTGTTTTTACATTGTTTTCATTGATGGCATTTTCCATGGCTGCTGGAATTAGTATGTCTATATTGTCTAATGCCCAGAAGTCATCAAGGCTTATTCTTTTTGCATCGGGGTAGTTGACAATGGTACCGTTTTTGGCTTTGTAGTCAAAGAGTTTTTGTATGTCTAGTCCTTTTTCGTTATATAGGGCGTATGTCCCTATTTCTTTGTCCCATTCTCCTATTGCTACGATTTTTGCTCCGTTTTGGCTGCAGTATAGTGATGTGTAGCTACCTACATTGCCGAAGCCTTGTATGGCTATGTTTGTTTTTGTTATGTCTATTTTCATTGCTTCACATACTTTTTTTACTGCCACTGTTACACCATATCCCGTTGCTTGGGTTCTGCCTTGGGAACCTCCTAATGGAATTGGTTTTCCGGTAACTACTCCGGGTACGTTATAGCCTTTTAGCTTGCTGAATTCATCCATGAACCAGGCCATTATTTGAGCATTTGTGTTTACATCGGGTGCCGGTATGTCTTTTTCGGGGCCGACTATTGTGTTGATGGCTCTTAGGTAGTTTCTGGTAAGTCTTTCTAGTTCTCCTTTGGATAATTCGCTTGGGTTGCAGGTAATGCCTCCTTTAGATCCACCATAGGGTATTCCTACAACGGCACATTTGAATGTCATCCACATGGATAGGCCTTTTACTTCATCTAGGCATACATCTGGATGGTATCTAAATCCACCTTTGGCAGGCCCCATTATTGTGCAATGTTGGGCACGATATCCTGTGAAGGTTTTTACTGTTCCGTCGTCCATTTTTACTGGGACTGAGACCATTAGTACTCTTTCAGGTTCTTTTAGGAGTTCGTAATAGGATTCCCCTAGGCCCAGTTTTTTACATGCAAATTTTATTTCTTTTTGAACTGATTCTACGGGATTTATTTTCTTTGACATTTAATAGCTCCTTCCGCTATGTATTTATTGGGTTTTTCCCAATTTAAAACCTTCATACAGTGCCTTTTTGTTTAATTCTTTGGTCCTTTTAGGTACTCTTTCCAATACCGCCTTTTCTATCGATTCCTTTGAAACTATTCCAGTGGCCATTGTTAACACTCCTAAAGCTAATATATTGGCAACTATAATCTTTCCAACTTGGTTTTTGGCAGTCTCTAATATTGGAACTTGAAGAATTTTGTAGGAGTCTTCAGGTTTTTCAATTCCAGAATCTATAATAAGAAGTCCTTTCTGCTGAAGATCGTATTTATATTTAAGCATGGCCTCTTCGGTTAATGCAAGTAAGACATCGGGGTTAGACACTTTAGGATAATCAATGTTTATATTACTTATAATAACCTCTGCCCGGCTAGCACCGCCACGGGCTTCAGGACCATAGGATTGAGACTGTACAGCATTTTTACCGTCAAGGATAGCAGCTTCAGCCAATATAATTCCTGCTAAAATTAAACCTTGGCCGCCGGAACCGCTAAGCCTGATTTCTACCCTTTCATGCATTTTAATTCCCCCCTTGTGCCTTTTCAATAACTTTTGCATATTCTTCAGTGTATTCAGGTACCCTTTCCTCGTGAAATTCTCCAATAACAATCTTCCCTGAAAGTTCTTCCTCTGACATTTTTGATGCACTTCTAACTGTAACTGACATTTCACGAATTTTGTTCATCATAGCTATCGGTGAACTCATTTTATTTCTCCGTCCAAAATACGTCGGGCATATATCTACAACATCCAGCAATGAAAACCCCTTATGTTTTAGTGCTTTTTCTATCAATTTGATTAACTGTGGAACGTGGAAAACCGTTCCACGAGCCACATAAGTAGCTCCGGCTGATTGTGCTAATTTGCATAAATCAAAATTTCTATCTATATTTCCATAAGGGGCAGTAGTTGCAAAAGCTGCTTTAGGTGTCATTGGTGAATATTGACCGCCGGTCATACCATAAATACTGTTATTGAATACAATAGTTGTAATATCAATGTTTCTTCGAGCAGCATGAATAAAATGATTACCCCCTATTGCAGAACAGTCCCCATCACCTGTAAGAACTAAAATCTTTAAATCAGGATTTGCCATTTTAATACCGGTGGCAAAGGCTAAAGCACGCCCGTGGGTTGTATGCAAAGTGTTAAAATTCATATATCCGGGCGCTCGAGATGAGCAACCTATTCCCGATACTATACATACTTTGCTCTGATTGAGCTTCAGATTATCTATTGCGCGGACTACAGCACCAGTTATGATGCCATGACCGCAGCCTGGACACCATATATGTGGGAGCTTGTCATTTCTAAAGTATTTTTGCAGTTCTTTACGCATGCTTAGCAACCTCCCTGACTTTGTTGATAACTTCTTGTGGTGTAATGAGCTCACCATTATATTTATTTAAACCATAAGTTCTAAAGGCACCTTCAGCTGATGCTTTCACAGTTTCAAGTAATTGGCCAAAATTCATCTCTGCAACTAAAAGATTTCTAACCGGTGTTTGTTTTAGCTTCTTAATAGCTTTATGAGCAAAAGGCCATATGGTTTTTAATCTTAACATACCGACTTTAAATCCTTCTTGTCTTAAAAGATACACTGCTCTATGCACTGAGCGCGCTGTTGAACCAAACGATACTATAACAGTTTCAGCATCTTCTGTATATATATTTTCATATTCTAGAATATCATCTAAATTATTATATATCTTACTCATTAATCTGTTTAACAAGTCCTTTGACACATCAGCGTTGGTTGATGGAAAACCCGAGATATCATGAATAAGACCAGTTACGTGATAAGGTAATCCGTCTCCGAAATTCATCATAGGTGGGATGCCATCTCCATCATAATCCATGTAAGGTTTATAAACTGACATGCTGGGATTAAGGTATTTTCTGTTTATTATATCAATACTTGATTGCTCAGGCAACTCTACTTTCTCTCTCATATGTGCAACAACTTCATCCATCAGTAAAATACACGGAACTCTGTATTTTTCTGATAAGTTAAAAGCTCTTATAGTCATGTCATATACTTCTCTTACGGAAGACGGTGATATCACTATAATTGGATGGTCTCCATGAGTACCCCATCTTGTTTGCATTACATCTCCTTGAGCCGGTAAAGTTGGCAACCCAGTGCTGGGACCGCCTCTTTGAACATTTACAACTACACATGGTATTTCAGCAAGACAAGCAAAACCTATGTTTTCCTGTTTCAAGGAAAATCCCGGTCCACTTGTTGCAGTCATAGATTTAAAACCAGTCAGTGACGCTCCTATTATTGCTCCCATGCTAGCTATTTCATCTTCCATTTGTATGAATTTGCCGCCCAATTTTGGGAGCTTCTCAGCTGAGATTTCTGCAATTTCGGTAGATGGCGTTATAGGATACCCGGCAAAAAATCGCATACCAGCTGCCAAAGCACCTTCCACACAAGCTTCATTGCCCTGCATTAAAATGATTTTCTTACTCAATATTTTCACCTCCAACTATTATAGCATAATCTGGACATCTTAGCTCACATAATTTACAATCAGTGCATGCACTTAGGTTAACTATCACTGGTTTTCCGCCTTCAGAACCATAAACTTTCTTAGGGCAAAAAGCTATGCACAGACCACATTTTTTACAAGCCTTTTCATCGATATAAATTTTGATATTTTTTTGTGTCAAGATATCACCCCTAGTTAAATTTATTTTTTTGTTATGGAGGTTTTTAGTAAATTAATAGAGCCTGCATCGGGAACAAATATAAATTCTATAACGTTTTGGCTATTTTTTATGTAATCCGTTACATGTTTTTTTCTACTCGGCGATACAATAATAGCATCTACTTTTTTTATCAATAACCTCACTTCTTCAGGCTTTGTAGATGTTGAAATGAAAATATTATCAAAGTGCAGTCCTGCCTCCAAAATGGATGCTTCAACTTTTTTGGCAAAATTTTCAGAGATTGTCAAAATACCTATTGAGCAATGTTTTGGAAGCCTTGCTATTTTAATAATACTTTGTATCTGAGGATTTAAAGCTATAGGAAGTAAATTGATATCTTCATTCTTGATAAAACTCTTTACTTCTTCAATGTGAAATAAAGTAGTTATCAAATAATCAAAATTTTTAAGCTTATGTTGAATCTCATTGAAGTTTTTCTTAAAATCTTGTAGTAATACGGGTGTTATGCAAACACCAACTTCAAATTCAAGTTCTTTACAAAAATAATCTAATTGCTCATTGTTACACTCAACTAGCATGATTTTTAACTTATGAAGCCGATCCTTATATTTATTGACTCGTTTCTTGCATAGATCTAAAAAGATATCAATATCTATTCCAACTTCCAATACTGTATCCAAACATTTGTCTATGGTTTCAGTAAACTTTTTTATGTAAACTTCGTTGGCTTTCGGACTGTCTATAACAAAGGTACCTCTGCCTTGATGTGATGATAGCAATCCCTCATTTTCCAGCTCTTTATAGGCAAGACTGATGGTTTTTCGACTAACTCCGATTTTTTGCGCTAAATCTCTCTCAGCTGGCAATCTACTACCTACTGGCCATTTTTCATCCTCAATATTTTGTCTAATATATTCTTTTATTTGGATATAAAGAGGGATCTTTTTTGCCTTGAATTGAGTCATATTAAATCATCCTAAAAAGGTTTATTGGCCCCCTAAGGTGACCTATGCTGCTTACAATATATATTATTCGCCATAAATAT
>JAQWCA010000151.1 GCA_028706065.1 Tepidanaerobacteraceae bacterium | reverse complement strand
GTGACCGTTTTACCCGAGACGGCAGTTTTTCCATAGACAGGGATTGATATATCGTCACAAAAGAAGGTTATTATGTTTTAGGTGAAAACGGACCTATAATTTTACCCCGGGAGGGTGAGATTGTAATAAGTGAACAGGGCGAAGTAATAGCTGGCAGTCAGTTTATGGACAGGCTCAGAGTAGTAACTTTTGACGATACCAACCAGCTTCAAAAGCAGGGGAATAACCTATATATGTCTCAAACACCGCCGGTACAGGCCGATGTCGAAGTAGTTCAAGGAGCTTTGGAAGGCGCAAACTTAAATACTGTCACAGAGATGGTGGATTTGATTACTGCTTTTAGGGCTTATGAAGCCAGTCAGAAAGTTATAAAAACTCATGATGAGACTTTGGATAGAGCGGTAAATGACATAGCCAGACTATAATTTCCAGGGCCGGACTGAAAATTCAGAGGCCCTCCACTGCTGACTGACTGAAGCAGTGACAATTGAAGGAGGGATAGACGATGATGCGGGCATTATGGAGCTCTAGTGCCGGTATGCAGGCACAGCAGATGAATATGGATATTACATCCAACAACCTAGCCAATGTAAATACCACAGGCTTCAAGAAAAGCCGGGCGGAATTTAAAGACCTATTGTATGAAACCATACGGCGACCTGATGATCCGGAGTTGCTGTTTGGTGCCGCAGCCCCTGTTGGAATCCAAATAGGCCATGGTGTAAGACCTTCGGCCACCACTCGAAACTTTACCGAAGGCAATCTTCAAGCAACAGGGAGTGCCTTTGATGTAGCAATAGAGGGCACCGGATTTTTCATGGTAGAAAGACCTGATGAAACCCTGGCTTTTACCAGGGATGGATCTTTCAAAGTATCTCTGGATGGAACTGACAGGAATCTGGTTACTGCTGAGGGATACTACGTCCTAAGTGATGACGAAAGCTATATAACCATTCCTGAAGAATATACAGATATAAGTATTTCTGCAGACGGTATGATAACCGGAAGAGATGAAGATGGTACCATAGAAGAGTTGGGACAAATTGGACTTGTAAAATTTTTAAACCCTGAAGGCCTTCTGGCCATAGGCAATAACCTCTTTGAAGAGACAGGGGCATCTGGAGAATATGTTCCAAAACAAGATGTATCAGATCCCGGTTTTGGAACTATGCTTCAAGGTTTTTTGGAGATGTCCAATGTCCAAGTAGTGGAAGAAATGGTAAATCTCATAGTTGCACAGAGAGCTTATGAAGTAAATACCAAAGCTGTTCAGGCTTCCGATGAAATGCTGGCTCAGGCTAATAATCTGCGGCGATAGGGGGAACAAATTATGGACATAATAAATAATAGTATCGGTTTTTCCCCAGATTACCGGCTTGAGACTACTGTATTGAAAAGTGATAACAATAAGCAGGAACTTAAAAGTGCCTGTCAGCAATTTGAGTCCATTTTTTTAAACTATATGCTAAAATCCATGAGGGATACTATACCTGATGGGGGTTTGTTTGAAAAGGGAGTGACTTTTGACATAGTGCAGTCAATGCACGATCAAGCCTTGGCTGAAGAGATTTCCTCAAGTGGTGGGATTGGACTGGCTCAGCAGCTCTATGAACAGCTTTCAAAATATGTTTGAGACAATGAAGCAGGGCTTTCATAGCAATATATTAAAAAAAAGGATGGTAGCCATGCTAAATATTGAAGAAATAAAAAAGATAATACCTCATAGATATCCGTTTTTACTGATAGACAGAATCCTAGAACTCAAACAGGGAAAAAGAGCCGTCGGAATCAAAAACGTCTCGGTCAATGAGGAATTTTTTCAGGGCCATTTTCCCGAAAAACCTGTAATGCCGGGAGTGCTCATAGTTGAAGCACTGGCTCAAGTGGGAGCCTGTGCAATCTTAAGCTCTGAAGACAATCGTGGTAAAATAGCACTTTTTGCCGGTATTGACGGCATGAGATTCAAGCGCCAGGTGGTACCCGGTGATCAGTTGCAGCTTGAAGTAGAGCTTACAAAAGTGAGAGGTTCCATTGGAAAAGGTAAAGCCAAAGCCACTGTAGATGGTGAAATAGCAGCTGCTGGGGAGTTGATGTTTGCGGTTGTTGAAGGATAAATGATTTACAATAGGGGAAAATATTCTTAGGGTAATTTTTATCGAGGTGAGTATATGATTTATCATAAATCCTTAAGAATATTTTTTGTGTACATGACAGCCTTTTTAATCGTATCATTGATATGTGCGAACCTAATCACCGGTTGTTCAAGGAAACCTGCCAAATCCTCGCCCAAAAGTCCGGACTCGGAGAAAAAGGAGTCAATGGCGTTAAAAAAGATGCAGACAGATATAGAATCTGTTCTTAAAGAATACGAAAAAGTATATTTAATGCAGACAGCACCTTTACCAAAGTCTTCGGGGGAAGAGGATAAGCCTAAAGATGAAAAACAGAAAAAAAGTGAAGGCCAAGAGGGCGGGCAAGGTGAGCAAAAACAAGCGTCAGAAGGTCAATCAAGTGTTCAAGAAACTAACTGGTCAAAGCTCGAACAGGATATAGCCAAGATTCATGAACAATGGAACGGTTTTCAGTCAGAAGCTACAAAAAATGGTGCCTCTCTGGAGATGATAAATAATTTCAGCGATATGCTAAACAAACTGACCATGACCCTTACTCAACAGCTCCTATATGAAGGACTTCTGGCAACAAATGAACTTTATGGAAAAACCGTGGACTTCGAAAAACTGTTTAAAACCGAATCTCCTCCTGATACAAAAAAGATCCTATACTTCGGAAGGATGGCCACCTATAAAATACTAAACAATGATGAAATAGGCGCTAAGGAAGCCATGAATAATGCTCTAATGGCTTGGGAAACGGTGAAATCACAGGTGAAAGATACAACCGAAGCCAGCAAAGTAGAGTTTTCCTTAAAAGAGCTAAATCAAGCTATAACGGAAAAAGATCCCAATCTCATAAAAATAAAAGCCCAAATAGGGGAAAAGAATGTTCAGGATGTTATAAAATCCATGGGAAAAAATAAATGAGAAATATAGATGTAAGCCTCTGTCTTTTTAGCAGGGGTTTTTTACTTGATTAAAATTATTTTACATAGTAATCCAAAAACTTGCAGGATTTTTATTGTCGTTTAAAGAAGTTAACAACCTATATACTAGTTTGGAGGTGCAGTGAAAATGCAGTTTTATTTAATCGGTGGTTTGCTCTTTTCCTTTTTTGTTGCAATTTTTGCTTTATGGAACTCAACTGAGATAATAATTAGATTTCCTTTCTTAGGTGAATTCACTACCTCACAGGCTTTAGTAATAATTGGTTCAGCAACTCTGGGAGCACTAATTACAATGATATTTAGCCTAGTCAAACATGTAAAACTGAATCTTCAAATCAAAAAGCATATGAAAACCATAAGAGAACATGAAGAAATCATTGATAAAATGAAGAAACAAATTGAAGAAAACCAAGTGAAGGAGGAAAGTGATATAGAATCAACTCAGTCCCTTGAAGTTCCCGCCGACCCCTTGCAATGACGCGAAGATTTGTGGTAGTATAAGATAAAATGATATAGTCATACTATGAATGAGCGCAGTAACCGTTTCGGGTTACAATTAAGAGAGCAGTTCGGTAGGTGAAAGGGCTGCAGCACCGAAACAGGTGAATTACACTCAGGAGTTCCCAGAGATGGCGGTTGTTAACCGATATAAAATTAAAGGCATCTTAAATGCAAATTAAGGTGGTACCACGGGTTCCCTCGTCCTTAAAAAAGACTTGGGGGCCTTTATTTTTTGACTACACAATTTCAAGGAGGACCAAAAAGGTATGCAAAACGTATATGATATTTTAAAAGAAAGAGGATTTATAGAACAGGCAACACATGAGGAAGAAATTCGAGAACTTCTAGGAAAAGAGAAGGTAACATTTTATGTTGGTTTTGACCCTACAGCAGATAGTTTACACGTGGGTCATCTACTTCCTATGATAGCTATGGCTCATATGCAAAGAGCAGGCCATACACCTATAGCGTTATTAGGTGGAGGCACTGCTATGGTAGGAGATCCGTCGGGCAGAACCGATATGCGGAAGATGCTAACTCGGGAGCAAATAAACCATAATGCCGAAAGGTTCAAGAGACAGTTTGAAAAACTCATAGAATTCTCGGACGACAAAGCATATATGGAAAACAATGCCGATTGGTTATTGGATCTTAATTATGTATCCTTCCTCCGAGAAATCGGTCGGCACTTTTCAGTGAACAGAATGCTCACTGCGGAGTGCTATAAAAATCGCATGGAATCAGGTCTGACTTTTCTTGAATTTAACTACATGTTGATGCAATCCTACGACTTTTTGCATCTATATAGGAAATACGGTTGTAAACTGCAAATGGGTGGCAATGACCAATGGTCAAATATTATAAGTGGAGCCGACCTAGTCAGAAGAGTTGAAAGTGATTCTGCCTATGGCATGACCTTTACTCTCCTGACTACAAGTGAAGGCATAAAGATGGGTAAAACCCAAGCCGGTGCCCTTTGGCTTGATCCGGAAAAGGTTTCACCTTATGATTTCTATCAGTATTGGAGAAATGTGGATGACCGGGATGTGGAAAAATGCTTAAAGCTATTAACCTTTCTACCAATGAACGAAATAAAGCGGCTAAGTAGCTTGGAAGGTGCCCAAATAAACAAAGCCAAGGAAGTATTGGCCTTCGAGCTTACAAAGATGATTCACAATGAAGAAGAAGCAAAAAAAGCTCAAGATGCCGCAAAAGCTCTTTTCCGGGATGGTGCAGACATGTCATCGGTTCCACAAACCGAAATAGATGCGAAAAACCTGGGTGATGGTATGGGAATACTGGAACTTTTAATGTTGACCGGCCTGATATCATCCAAGAGCGAAGGTCGCAGGCTTGTCCAGCAGGGAGGTATTTATGTAGCTGACCGGCGGGTAGAAAGTATTGACATAAAAATTACTCTGAGCGACTTTGATGATGATAGAAGTCTCTTATTGAGAAAGGGTAAAAAGGTTTATCACATGGTAAAACT
>JAQWCA010000150.1 GCA_028706065.1 Tepidanaerobacteraceae bacterium | reverse complement strand
AGAACATGGACTCATTAATATTTACCTTTTCTCCCCATCCATCCAAGGTGTTATGTCCGAATAATAGTGATCCACTTATTATGACAATAAATCAAAAAAAGAAAATATTAAAATCCTATGGAATAGGCCATCTAATCTTTGCACCTTTTACCAGGAAGTTTTCACAGATGAAGTATAATAGTTTTATATATGATATATTAATAAAGCAATGCAAAGCGAAAGTTGTTGTTGTTGGATACAATTATAAATTTGGTTTTGAAGGTGAAGGCAATGTTCAAAACTTGAAAAAAATATGCCAACTAGAAGGTTTGGAAACTGTAGTTATTCCTCCAGTGATCTATAAAGGAGAATTATCCAGCAGCACTTTTATTCGTAAGTTTATAGAAAAAGGCGATGTAAAGAAAGCCGCTGATTTCATGGGGCGTCCATTTACTATTGAAGGTCCAGTTGTTCGCGGAGACGGTATTGGTAAGAAACTAGGGTTTCCGACAGCAAACATATCTTTTTCGAAGGATATTGTACTGCCTGCAAGTGGAGTATATGCGGTTCTTGTATCCTGGCAGGGGAATATATACAAAGGTGTAGCAAATATCGGCGTCAAGCCTACTTTTGACGGAAATGAGGTAAAGCTAGAGGTACATTTGTTTAATTTTAATGAAGAAGTATATGGTCATATATTTGAAGTTCTTTTTATAGATAATTTACGATCAGAAGTTAAATTTTATAATATTGAAGATTTAGTGAAACAAGTACAAAAAGATTTTATAAACGCCAAGAAAATATTAAAAGTAATTTAAATTTACTTTTCTATGATGTTATGATAAAATTTATTATAGCATATATATATGAACCATTGCTCGGTTAATTGAGAACTCCGACGATTTACTGGGCAATCGGGGATTTATAATATAAGGAGGTGAAATACAATGGCATTGGTTAAAGAAATTAAACAGACAATTATTGATGAATATAAAATTCATGATAATGATACTGGTTCTCCCGAAGTTCAAATTGCCATGCTGACAAAAAGGATAAACCAGTTAACAGAGCATTTAAAACTACACAAAAAAGATCATCATTCTCGTAGGGGCTTACTTAAAATGGTAGGTAATAGACGTGCTTTATTGAATTACTTGAAAAAAAATAATTTAGAACGTTACAAAAATCTCATTAAAAAATTAGAGTTAAGAAAATAAAAGCGGGGCTTCCCCGCTTAAATTTATTTCAAATTAATATGGTTTACCTTATTGTCTATTAAAAAGAGGAAATACTATTCTTAGTGTAGAAATAAAAACTATTGTTTTAAAACTCAAAATAAAGGAGGATTATTTCTTGTTAGAATTCAAAACTGAGATAGCTGGTCGCAAGTTCATGGTAGAAACAGGTAAAATAGCTCAGCAGGCCAACGGTTCGGTTATAATACGGTATGAAGACACTGTATTATTAGTGACGGCTACAGCATCGAAAAAGCCCCGGGAAGGGGTGGATTTTTTACCGTTAACTATTGATTATGAGGAGAAATTATATGCTGTAGGCAAGATTCCAGGAGGCTTTATAAAAAGAGAGGGCAAGCCAAGTGAAAAAGCAATTCTTTCAGCTCGGGTTATTGATAGACCTTTAAGGCCTTTGTTCCCCAAAGGATTTCGAAATGATGTCCAGGTAGTAGTTACTGTATTGTCGGTAGACCAAGATAACACTCCGGATATTGTTGCCATTAATGGTGCTTCTTGTGCACTTTGTATATCAGACATACCTTTTGATGGACCAATAGGTGCTGTATCGGTAGGGTTGATTGATGGTGAATATGTAATAAATCCGACAGTATCTGAGTCAGAAAAAAGTCGCTTAAGTCTAGTTGTTGCGGGGACTAAAGAAGCAGTTCTTATGGTTGAAGCCGGTGCTGATGAAGTTACTGAAGAGGAAATGCTAAAAGCAATTCTATATGGCCATGAAGAAATAAAAAAAATAGTAGAGTTTCAGGAAGAGATAGTAAAAGAAATCGGTAAAACTAAACTCGAAGTAACCATAGAAAAAGTTGATCCTGAGATTGAAAAAGCGGTCAGGCAGTTTGCCACTGTTCAAGTTTCTAAAGCAGTTAAAACCTATGAAAAGCTTGAACGCGAAGCTTGCATTGACAAAGTAAACGAAGATACATTATTGCATTTTCAAGATATTTACCCCGAAAAAGAAAAAGAAATAACTGATGTACTATACGATATACTAAAAGAAGAAGTAAGGAAAATGATCTCTAATGAAGGTGTCCGGCCTGATGGCAGAGCCCATGATGAAATAAGACCGGTTTCTTGCGAAGTTGGTATTCTACCAAGAACTCATGGATCCGGACTATTTACCAGAGGTCAAACCCAAGCTCTTACCGTGGCTACACTTGGTGCTTTAGGTGATGTTCAGATTTTAGATGGTCTGGGTATTGAAGAATCGAAAAGGTATATGCATCATTACAATTTTCCGCCTTACAGCACAGGTGAAACAAAGATACTTCGAGGACCAGGGCGGAGAGAGATAGGTCATGGTGCTTTAGCTGAAAGGGCTCTAGAACCTATGATACCATCGGAAGAGGATTTTCCATATACCATAAGATTGGTTTCCGAAATTGTCAGTTCTAATGGCTCCAGTTCTATGGCTAGTGTGTGTGGTTCTACCCTAGCACTAATGGATGCTGGTGTACCTATTAAAGCTCCTGTTTCCGGTGTGGCAATGGGATTGATAAAACAGGACGATAAAGTTACCATTTTAACTGATATTCAAGGCATGGAAGACTTTTTAGGTGATATGGATTTTAAAGTAGCAGGTACAAAAAAAGGTATTACCGCAATTCAAATGGATATTAAGATAAAAGGAATTGGCGATGATATACTGAGAACTGCTTTACAGCAAGCCAAAACAGGTCGTTTGTTTATTATGGATAAGATGTTGTCAACAATAGCCGAACCCCGAAAAGAACTTTCCCCCTATGCACCAAGAATTTTTACAACTACAATAGATCCGAATAAAATTAGAGATATTATAGGCCCTGGAGGCAAAACGATAAACAAGATTATAACAGAGACAAATACCAAAATAGACATTGAAGATGATGGAAGAATATATATAGCAGCCCCTGAAGAGTCTTTTGGCAGAAAAGCTCTTGAGATAATTGACAAACTTACTCAAGATGTAGAAGTTGGGAAAATATATATGGGTAAGGTGCTACGCATAACTAATTTTGGAGCATTTGCAGAAATACTACCTGGCAAAGAAGGCTTGATTCATATATCGAAGCTGTCTAAAGAAAGAGTAAGAAAAGTTGAAGATGTAGTAAAGATCGGTGATGAGATTCTTGTGAAAGTAACCGATATTGATAAACAAGGTAGAATTAACCTATCGCATAAAGATGCTCTCAGTGATTCAAATTTAAAAAATCATGGTGAAGCATAAACCGAGAATATATCGGTTTATGTTTTTTTATTATTTAGAGCTGCTTTCATGTCATAAAATATCTATTTTAAAATAATATTAAGTAGAAATAAAAAAGGAAGGGATATTTTATGACATTTTATAGTTTTAAATTACCGAAAAAGATGTTAAGCTTTGTTGTGTTTTTCATTGTTGTAATGACATGGGTCTTCTGTAAGACTCCATCTTTTGACATTCAAACTTTTGGTCAGCGTAAGCCCATCTATGAAGGAAGAAAGGACAAAAAAATGATGGCTCTTACATGTAATGTTGCTTGGGGAAATGAATACATACCAAACCTCTTAAATATTTTTAAGGACAAGAGTGTAGAAGCTACTTTTTTTGTAGAAGGTCGCTGGGCAGAAAATAATCCGAAATTATTAAAACTAATCAAAGACAATGAACATGAAATTGGCAATCATGGATATAGTCATGCACATCATGCACAGCTTTCATATGAACAAAATTTAAACGAAATAAAAAGAGCTGAGCAAATTATCGAAGAGATAACGGGTGAAAAAACCATTCTTTTTGCTCCACCTTATGGAGAATTTTCTGAGTTAACTGTAAAAGCAACCGAAACAATGAATTATCGCTTAATCATGTGGAGCATAGATACCATTGATTGGAAAAAACCCGGAGTCGAATATATAGTAAATAAGATCCTTGACAATGCAGGAAATGGGAAAATTGTTCTTATGCATCCTACAGAGGATACAGTAAGAGCAATGCCGACAGTTATAGAAAATTTAAAACGTCAAGGATTTAAGTTAACTACAGTTAGTGAATTGTTATCGGGAAATAATTAAAGTTGAAATCAATCTATAATTAATGTATACTTTATCTGATAATAATAGAAAGGTAACGACTATGGCAAATCCAATTTCATGGGTCGACATTGATTTAGATGTAATAGCTCATAATATTAAAGTCATAAAAGATTATATCGGCACTGCTCGGTTATTAGCAGTAGTAAAGGCTAATGCTTATGGGCATGGGATTGTTCCTGTAGCTGCCTGTGCTATTGAAAGTGGGGCTGATTACTTGGGCGTATCTTCTTTAGAAGAAGGTATTTTTTTGCGACAAAACGGCATCAAAGAACGGGTGCTTGTTTTCAACACTATATTGCCAGAACAGGCGGAAAAAGTTTTACAATATGATTTAACAGCTACAGTATGCTCATTTGATGCTGTACAAGCCCTTAATGATGCAGCTATAAAAATGAATAAGAAGGCTCTCATCCATGTAAAAATCGATACGGGTTTAGGAAGATTTGGCGTATTACCTGAACATTCTGTTGAACTGGTCAAAATTATAACATCTAACTTTGGAAATATTTATATTGAAGGAGTTTATACACACTTTTCTTTGGTAAAGAATAAAAATATTACTCGGAAACAATTTAATATATTTATATCTATAATAGACCAATTGAAGGAACTGGGTTATAGTATCCCTTTAAAGCATGCTTGCAATAGCACTGCAGCTTTAAGCTATCCAGATATGCATATGGATATGGTTAGAATAGGGAATTTAATGTATGGTCTGTGCCCGTCAAACAAACTTGAAATTAAAAATCCTGCAAAGATATATTCTAAGATAATACTTCTAAA
>JAQWCA010000149.1 GCA_028706065.1 Tepidanaerobacteraceae bacterium | reverse complement strand
TTTAACAATTTTTTAGGGGTCTTGTCAATTATTTACTATGTTATTTTATCTCTCTAGATTTTTCTTATCCGACGATTTCTGCTATAATTAAATACGAACATGTTTCTAGAAAAAAGAATTAGGGGTGGCAAAACAATGAAAAAAACTCTGGTAGTGTTAATCGTGCTAAGCCTTTTAGCGTTGACACCGGCCTGTTTTGTAAAAGATAAGACTGCAACAATAACATTGTATTATACCAATGAGGACAACAGTCAGGTTCTTACCGAAACAAGAGAAATCAAAATTTCTCAAAAACAAACCCTCCCTCAGTTGGCAGTGCAAGAATTACTAAAAGGCCCTGACACCGAAGGGTTGAAATCCACTATACCGGCTGGAACCAAGCTTTTGGATGTAGAAGTTAGGGCTAAAGTCGCAACGGTCAATCTCTCTGAAGACTTCTCCGGATTTCCAGGAATGATGACTGAAAGCTTGGCTGTAATTTCCGTAGTGAATACCTTGACAGACCTTGAGGGTATAGAAAAAGCTCACATACTTGTTGACGGCGAGGAACTCATAGCACCCAGTGGCAATCCCTACGGACCTTTAGAAAGTTACGACATCAAGCAAATTAACCAGGACCTTAATAAACAAACCATCACCCTTTACTTCCCCGATGAGCAGGCAATGCATATAGTGCCTGAGCAAAGAAACGTAGATAAAGATGAATCTCTTGAAGTAACCGTGGTAAAGGAATTAATGAAAGGGCCTGAAACACCCGGGCTTACTGGGCCAACCATACCGAAAGAAGCCAAACTTTTATCGGTAGAGATTAAGAATGAAATCGCATACGTGAATTTTTCCCGAGAGCTTATTGAAAAACACGTGGGTGGTTCTACCGGTGAAATAATGACCATAGTTCCCATAGTAAACTCCCTTACGGAGCTTCCCGAAATAGAAAAAGTTCAGTTTCTCGTTGAAGGCAAAAAGGAAAAAACCCTAGCAGGGCATGTAATATTCGACGAACCCTTTGAACGAAGTGAGGACTGGATAAAGAGATAATCAACAGAGTGCGACAGCAAGGATGAACTTGCTGTCGCACTTTATCTTTTTCATGCAAAAGCCTATAACCTATATTTTTATTTCCCCGGTAAACGTCTCACCTTTTGTATTATAAGTTAAATTGAATACCATATCTGATAACCATTTCTTAAATGATGGATTGTCATTAAATTGCTTAAATAGTTCCATATTATCCGCCATCATATTCATAACTACTTTTCCTAAAGCTCTTTCACTTTCTATCCTTGCATTTTGCTTATCTGAGTTCTTCATGGCATTTTGATAAGCCACATCCTCTGAAACTGCTGCTGGGATACCTGCAATGTATCTTTTAACATGATCTTCATCTTTCCAGTCAATGTTACCCCACATATCGTGGAAACTTTCCAGAATATTACTTAGCAAATCCATTTCAGGCTCACTGATACCGCCGCTACTGCCTGTTGGAACAGGATCAACAGAATACTCAGCGTGTTCTTCCAATATTATTGATATAGTTTGTTTTACTTCTGCCCTATAACTGTCTAAATCAATAGCTTCTAAAATACCTTTTGATAAATCTTCTTCCTTCGGAGAAGGTAACTTTGGGATTAGCAAATTAAGAAATAGAGCTAGCTTTTCCCACTCAAGATTCCCATAAGGTAAAATTGCACCTAAAAACCCATAGGTTCTGACAAATGCTTTTGCACTACTCTTAAAGCTTACTTGCTCATCTTCTTCTAAACTTTCATAGATACCAACACATGCATCTAAAATAGGGTCCAATCTATCTCTCTGGGCACCATTAAGATATAATTCAACTAAGGTATCAATATGATAATCAGTATACACTTGATGTTGCTGCATTTCAGAAACAAGGTCATATAACTTGTTCGGGTCTGTTTCATCGGAAAGGATGGTCGTTGTATAATATTTTTCAAAAGCCTCTTTAATAGTATCAGTATCATTTGCAAAGTCTAATATAAAAGTATCTACCTTTCCTGGATATGCTCTGTTGAGCCTTGATAGAGTTTGCACCGCTTTAATATCTGAAAGTACCTTATCCACATACATGGTGTGTAATAGCGGCTCATCATACCCTGTCTGGAACTTATTTGCTACTACTAAAAATCTATATGGGTCTTTTTTAAATTCAGATTCAATCTTATTACTTGGGAATCCATTAATTGCTGCTTCATTTAACACTTTGCCCTTATATTCCTTTTCTCCTGAAAATGCAACAATCGCCTTGTATTGACTCTTACGCTTTTCAAGGCATTTTGTTATGGCATAATAATATTCTATGGCTCTTTCAATACTGCTGGTAACCACCATGGCCCGAGCCTTTCCGTCGATTTTCCCTTTTGCTATAACCTGCTCATGAAAATGAGTTACCATTATATCTGCCTTTTGTTCTATTGCATAAGAATCTGATTCTACAAAATTTCTCAGTTTCTTTTGAGCTTTTTTCTTATCAAACATAGGGTCATCTTCTATTATTTTTGCAATCTTATAATAACTATTGATAGGTGTATAGTATTTTAATACATCTAAAATGAATCTTTCCTCTATGGCTTGCTTCATCGTATAGATATGGAAAGGCTTGTGCTGTATCTCATTACCATAAGGCGCTGGTATCCCAAATATTTCGAGAGTTTTGTTTTTAGGAGTTGCCGTAAATGCAAAATAACTTGCATTCTTAAGCATCTTCCTGCCTTCCATCATTTTAATTATCTTATCTTCTACTGTTTCTTCATCATCATTGGTATACTCACCCGATAAAGCCATATTCATCTTAGCTGACATACTACCGCTTTGACTTGAATGTGCCTCATCAATGATAATTGCAAATTTATTACCCTTATGCTCCGTTCCTATTTCATCTAATATATAGGGAAACTTATGAACAGTTGTTATAATAATCTTTTTACCCTGGGAAATAAGCCTTTTTAAATCTCCGGAACTTTCCGCATGACCTACTGTATTTGAAACCTGCATAAATTGTTTTATTGTATTCTTAATTTGTTTATCAAGGTTTATTCTGTCTGTTACCACAACAATAGAATCAAATATAGATTTGCCATCCTTTTCAAGACCAACAAGTTGGTGAGCAGTCCATGCGATAGAATTGGATTTGCCGCTTCCTGCACTGTGCTGAATCAGATACTTCTGACCTACTCCTTTTTCTTTTGCATCAGCCAGTAAAGCTTTAACTACTGAAAGTTGATGGAATCTTGGAAAAATCTGCTTGTAATTCTTTTTCTTTGTTGTTTCGTCTTGTTCAACAACTACTTGAGCATAGTTTTCAATAATATTAGCCAGTTCCTCTTTAGTAAGAATCTCTTTCCATAAATAATCTGTTTTTATGCCATTTGGATTAGGTGGATTACCTGCACCACCCTTGTACCCCTTATTAAAAGGTAGGAACCAAGACTTTTTTCCTTCTAATTTAGTACAAAATCTAACTTCATTATCATCAACCGCAAAATGAACTATACAACGCTTAAATTGAAATAGCAACTCCCTCGGGGCTCTATCAAGTTTATACTGCCTGATTGCATCTTCAACATTTTGTTTAGTAAGTCTGTTTTTTAATTCACAAGTAATAATAGGCAACCCGTTGATAAATATCGCAAAGTCCAGAGCCAACTGAGCATTATCCCTAGAATACATGAGCTGTCTTATAACGCTAAAAATGTTCTTATCAAACATTTCTTGTGCTTTAACATTTTTACCAGTAGGAGTCATGTAAAACATTATAAGATTTGCAGGATAAAAGCTGATGCCTTTTCTTAAAACATCAATAATTCCGCGTTTTGTTATTTCACCTTGAAGCCTGTTTAAAAACTGCGCTTTCTTATGGTCACTATTTAAAATCCCTATTTTTTCTATTTCATCAGGCTGCGTTTCTTTTAAGAATCTAATGAGGCGTATTTCATCAACTGCATAATCTCTGTTATAGTCATCATTTGTCCCCAGCTCATATCCGTTGCTATTGACTAAATAATCTATAATTAGAGTTTCCAGACCTGATTCTTTTGTATTGGTCACCATCGCTTATACCCCCTCTCCAATCTCACCATTTTCCTCATCAATTATTTCGTCATCAGTATCTTCAAAACCTTCTTCAGTTTCCTTATCAACATCTTGGATTTCTATGTTACGTACATCTACCTTTCCTGTAACGACGTCAGAAATAAGACTTATTCGGTATTCTGTAATGAGATCGATTTCTTTTTTTAAAATATCAATAGCTTTATCTATCACTTCAACCTTTGCTTCAGTATAAGTTACTATTTTGAGTTGTTCGTTAATATTACATTTCAAAATAGGTATTTTTTTAGTCTCATCTTGGTTTAAAATAGGTAATGTAGTATATTTAGCAGTATCAAGAATGTATTGTTTTTTTGCTCTTAAATAGTATGTTAAATACCTTTCATCTACTAAAACATTACATACTATTGCATTTATTTGCTGATTACATGAACACACTCCTTCTGAAATGGATACTTTACCCATTGTTGCTCCAATACCTATCATCATAATTGTGTTTGCAGGAAATAAGTTAATAGATTGTTTCCCTAACTCAGACAGTTGTCTTGATGAATCTTTTAAATATAAAGATTCATTAAAGTCACTTGGAGTGAACCAGTTAAACCCATTATCTGCATAATATTTATCATCTGCTCCTTGAGGTGTTCCACCAGTTTTTATGGTCTTAGTTACCCGCCTTAGCTGCACTACTTCCCACCCATCAGGTATATCCCCTATCCACTCAATACCTGATGGTTTCATTTTCACATTAGGATCTAATCCCTTTGTAACTGCTTGGTTTATAATTGCTTGTTTTTGCTCCTTTAATAGCTCAATCTGCTTTTTCTTAGCCTTAATAAATTTATTTACTTTTGAAAGCTTACTGTCCAGGTATTTAACAATTTGGTCTTGTTCTTCTCTGGGTGGAATATATAATTTTATATTTTTAAAATCATCGTATCTCATGTCCCATTGTCCAACCCTTATTCCGTAAGAAAGTCTATTATATATAGTCTTA
>JAQWCA010000148.1 GCA_028706065.1 Tepidanaerobacteraceae bacterium | reverse complement strand
TCCTCCAAACTGGTTTGCTGATGAAGTGCTTCGCGGAAAGTTTGAAACTTATGGCTTAGGGGAAACCTTCGATTATTTTAATCCAGGCTCTGATACGGCATTGAGCACATCAATAGTATCGGCAGTACAAAAGGGCGAGCCATGGGTAGGATACTATTGGGAACCAACATGGATTATGGGTAAATATGATATGACCTTACTCGAAGATGATCCCTATACAAAAGAAAAATGGGAAGATGGATTCGCTTGTGAGTTCCCGGGTGTTAAAGTCACCGTCGCTGTAAATAAAGAAGTAGTTGAAAAAGCACCTGAAATCGTTGAATTTCTGAAAAACTATGAAACAAGCTCAGAATTGACTAACAAGATGTTGGCCTACATGCAGGAAAATGACGCCGATGCTGATGAAACTGCAAAATGGTTTTTACAAGAATATGAAGATTTATGGACACAATGGCTTCCAGAGGATATTATCAATAAAGTTAAGGAAGCACTTTAATTGAATGAAAGATGAGGTTTTAATAGAAGGATGAATACTTTTCCTGATTTTTTTCAATTCGATCCGGGAATATATGTAGAAGCATTAGTTCGTTGGCTTACAATAAACTTTCAAGGATTTTTTGATGCTCTAACAACAATTATAAAATGGGTTGTATTCAACACACAAGACGTATTAACGTTTATACCTTGGTTTTTATTTATTCTGTTGATTTTTCTACTGGGTTGGAAGCTAAAAAGTTTAAAGTCAGGTCTCGGGTATGCCGTAATGATTACGCTAGTAGGCTTGATAGGACTATGGGATGAAATGATTTTCACTTTGTCTATAGTGATAACATCTGTAATACTTAGCATAATTATTGGAATACCCATTGGTATATATTCGGCATACAATCAAAGGCTTGAGGGCCTCATGAAACCACTGCTTGATGGCATGCAGACAATGCCCAGTTTTGTTTATTTAATACCAGCCATGATCTTTTTTGGGTTGGGGACAGTCCCCGCAGTATTTGCAACCATCGTTTACTCTACTCCACCTTGCATAAGGTTAACAAGCTTGGCAATAAAACGAGTGCCCGAAGAAATGAGAGAAGCAGCTTATGCTTTCGGCTCCTCCAGATGGCAGGCATTGATCAAAGTAGAGTTGCCCCAGGCAATGCCAACTATTATGGCAGGCATCAATCAAACTACTATGCTGGCTATGTCCATGGTTGTTATCTCATCAATGATCGGTGCTAAAGGTCTTGGTGAAAATGTATTGATTGCCATAAACAGAACAGATATTGCTATGGGATTCAACTCGGGAATAAGTATAGTCTTTCTCGCTATAATCATCGACAGGGTTACTCAAATGATTTCTCAGAAATACGAACATGTATAAATCCTTGGGAGCGAAATGTAAAATGTCAAAAAAAATAGAAGTTAAAAACTTAGTAAAAATATTCGGTTCAAAACCTAAACTGGCACTTAAAAGATTAAAAGACGGCTGGTCGAAGGATAAAATACTAAATACAACCGGTCAAACTGTAGGTGTCAACAACGCCTCGTTTTCTGTAGATGATGGTGAATTTTTTGTAATAATGGGATTATCAGGTAGTGGAAAATCTACTCTTATAAGGTGCCTCAATCTTTTAAATATGCCAACTTCCGGTGAGGTAATAGTAGATGGTGAAGATATTGTTAAATTCGACAAAAAACAGCTTAGGGAATTTCGGCAAAAAAAGGTTGCCATGGTATTCCAAAACTTTGGTCTGTTTACTCATAGAACATTACTTGGCAATGTTGAATATGGATTAGAAATAAGAAATATTGATAAAGATAAAAGACAGCAAATTGCCCTTGAGACTCTGGAAAGCGTGGGGCTTAAAGGCTGGGAGTATAAAAAACCCACGGAATTGAGTGGTGGTATGCAGCAAAGGGTAGGCCTTGCCCGGGCTCTTGCCAATGATCCAGACATACTTCTCATGGACGAACCATTCAGTGCCTTAGACCCACTCATTAGGAGAGATATGCAGGTAGAACTGCTGGAGATTCAATCAAAGCTTAAAAAGACCATTGTCTTTATCACTCATGATATAAATGAGGCATTTAAACTAGGTGATAGAGTAGCTGTAATGAAGGATGGGAAAATCGTTCAACAGGGAAACCCTGAAGATATATTAAATAATCCTTCAGATGAATATATAGAGGATTTTGTAAAAAGTATTGACCGAACAAAGGTAATCCAAGCCAAAAATATTATGAGAAAACCAAATGCATTGGTATCTATGAAAGACGGTGTGCGGGTTGCCATCAAGGAAATGCAGGCCAACGATATATCTAGCGTTTTTGTCGTTGGAGAAAAAATGAAGTTAGAAGGTATTGTAACAATAGATGATTGTGTAGAAGCCGTTAAAAACAAACAATCATCACTGAAAGATTTATTGCGACATGACTACTACAAGACCTCAGAAGATGAGTATATCGAGCATCTTCTGGAAAATGCAACAAAATCAAGATATCCCATAGTTGTAGTAAATGATGATAATAGGCTGTTGGGGATAATCGTACGCACATCAATACTCTCAGGTCTGTTACCTAGTAATTCAGATACTGAGACAATATCTTTCTAAGTTTTATAAAAGAGAAGCACCCTTGGTTATTCCAATCGGGGTGCTTATTTTTTTTGCTTGCAATAACTTAATAACTTAAGTGCTAGGCATCATTTTCAAAACTTCTTTTGCTTTTCCTATAAGTTTAATATCAAATTCATGATCAAAACTTATGTCTTCATTGTTAATAAATACAGTTTTACTCTTTGCTATTTTCGGAAATTGGTTAACCGGATAGACTTCCAGACTGGTTCCTATGACGATCAGTAAATCGCATTTTCTAATATCATTTTCAGCTAAAGCCCAAACATCAGCGGGTAAAGCTTCTCCAAACAAAACCACATCAGGCCTTAATAGATTCCCACATAGACTGCAATTTTTTTTATTAAAAAAGTCTTTCAGTTCAGTCTCATGATTACACTGATTGCATTTTATCTTTTTTATATTGCCGTGAAGTTCATATACCTTTTTGCTTCCCGCCATATGGTGCAGACCTGATACATTTTGAGTGGCAATACTTTTTATGATGCCTCGTCTTTCAAAATCCGCCAAAATATAATGTCCCTCGTGAGGTTTAATGTCTTCTAAACGTTTTATCCTCGTAGTATAAAACTCGTGAAATAATTCGTAGTTCTCATAAAAACTGTCAATGCTGGCAACCAACCTGGGATCTATACTTTTCCACCATCCGTTTTTACCTCTGAAATCCGGTATATTGCTTTCCGTATCCATCCCCGCTCCTGTCAACACTACTGTATTTGCTGATTCTCTCATCAGTTTTGCAAGTATTTTGACTCCATTTTCAATGTCTTCACCTTTATATTCTACCCTAGGTTTTCTACCCAATTAAAAACACCTCCCAGCTATATTTTACCAGAAGGTGTTTTCCATTACAATAAGTTAAGTGCCATGCACCATCGGTTATTCGGTAGTTTCAGGTTCCGGCTCTTCCGATGCTTCAATTTGTTCCATCTGTTCCATTAACTGCTTAATGTATTCTTCTTGACTGATGGCATTGCTTAGATCAGGAAGTTCAAGTTCAGTTCCATAATCGGACAGTTCATAGTCGCCTTTCATCTTTAATTGAAGAATCATCGGTCCTTCTGGAATCGCTTCTTTTTCAGCTTCATCTACTTCTGACATTTCTCCTATTGCATCAATTAATTGTTTCATGTCAATTGTCATATTTAAATCAATATTCATATAGTCGGATAGTAGGGTTTCTTTATCAATTAAGGTATCTATATGGTAATCAACATCCATGTTATTTAGAATAACTTCAAATACCTTCTCAAACTGGGCACTAATATCTTCGGCTCCCTCTGATTGTGCACCGACAGCTGCCACAAAAGATGCTAAATCAATATTTCCTAGAACTTCTTCCATTAAACTCTTAAAGCTATCAGCATCAATATAGTTTTTAATAGTGTAATATTCCCTACCGTCTTTTTCTACATCTTCACCAAATACATTAATAACTCCGGCTTTATTCATCATCTCCATTGATTGTTGAGGAGTCATTTGCATTAAGTTATTAAAATCAAGCATTTCCTTCATCTCACCTAAATCCTGAACCACCCACTGGTCAGACATAGGAGTTCTCTGGTATATAGCATTCTCAAACCAAACCATCTCAGTAACCATCTCTTCACCAAGACCTGTTGCTTCTAATTCTTCCGGACTAAGCTCAAGCTGATCTAAAGGCATCTTCATGGTCTGCTTCATATACATAGCCATTGGCTCATATCGGAAAACTCCTTCAATAAAGACTTCCATCTTGGGCATATCCGGAATTTCCATTAAATCTTCGATTCCTTCAATTGCAAACTCGATTGTATTGTTACCTTTCATTTTGTAGCTGTTTACTTCTTTAAGACGTTCTGAATATTTTACAACTAACTCGTCTGCCGTAAAATCTCTGGCTTTTTCTCTCCAAGATACAATTACCTGCCTATTATCGTTATCCCAAGAAACTACACCGCCTTGGCTTTCGAACAGCTCGCGAATAGGCACTATTGGATCGTCTCCTACTTCTAAACCTGGGATTCTAGTAAGAGCTGCAGCAGGTATATAAGTGACACCGTTCTCCAAAGTAATGTCTGCTTTATACTCCTGACCGTTAAAAACCAACTTAACCGGCTCTGCAGCAAAAGCTGTAGGCGCTGCCATAAGCATAATCAATAAAACAATCAAAAACTTACTTACTATTTTTCTAGTTAACATTAATCTCCCTCTCCTCACATTTTTTTAGAAAATGTCAAAGTATCATTTTATATTTTCTACATTATATTGATAAATCCTTTTAAATTTTGAAAGAATTTATTTCCAAAATAAAGTGACCCTACATTTTGCAGCCAATTATCTCTGCCAATTTTGTTTTCCTTCAAATATATACTCCCGGTGAACCACGAAACCACGGGGACGGTCCCCGTGGTTTCGGGTTTCGGTTCACTTTTTTCTTTGTATTTTCTAAGAGTTTGCAGAA
>JAQWCA010000147.1 GCA_028706065.1 Tepidanaerobacteraceae bacterium | reverse complement strand
GTTTTCTATCTTTCCTCTCATAAAAGTAGTAATACCCCGAGCTTCATCCCATCGGCGGGTTTCCTGAGTAATCCTCCCACCACTTTCAATTACTTCTCTCTGGCGCTTTTCTTCGTATTCGATAGCTCTCCTTACAGCTCTAAAAGAACCCAGATTTTTAACTTCCACTTTAGTGCCGTATTCTTTTGCACCTTCGGGTCTAAGAGATATATTTATGTCACATCTCAGTGATCCTTCTTCCATTTTACAATCAGATACTTCAATATATTGAAGTATGGTTTTTAGATTATTCAAGTAAAGCCATGCTTCCTCCGCTGAGCGGATATCAGGCTTTGATACGATTTCTACTAAAGGAACTCCTGCTCGATCTAAATCCACAAGGGAATGTAAGCTACCTTCCTCATGGATTAGCTTACCCGCATCCTCTTCCATGTGCATGATCATTATACCGATACGCTTGGTTTTTTCGCCAGATTCAATTTCTATATACCCATTTTTAGCCAAGGGAATATAAAATTGTGAAATTTGATAGGATTTTGGAAGGTCAGGATAAAAATAGTTCTTCCGGTCAAATCTAGAAAACTCAGCTATTTCGCAATTAAGGGCTAAACCTGCTTTAGTAGCATATTCAACCACGCTCTTATTCATAACTGAGATTGCACCAGGCATACCAAGACAAACAGGACAACAGTGGCTATTTGGTTCTTTACCAAATTCAGTACTACAGCTACAAAAGATTTTTGTTTTTGTAGAAAGTTCTACATGCACTTCTAATCCTACAACAGTTTCATAGTTCATGTTTAACCCTCCTTCCATTCTATCTGTCTTTTATGATAATCAGTATTTTGCTCGAAGGCATATGCTGCCTGTATAATCGTCGCCTCATCAAAGGGCTTTCCTATAATCTGAAGACCTATGGGCAATCCTTTAGAAAAGCCACAAGGAATCGATATGGCAGGAAGGCCCGCCAGATTAACCGGTGTTGTACATAAATCGTTCATGTACATTTTTAACTGATCGTCAATCTTTTCGCCAATTCTAAAGGCTGTAGAGGGAACTGTAGGTGTTATTAAAAAATCATATTTATCAAAGGCATATTCAAAGTCTTTTTTGATCAAAGTTCTTATTTTTTGTGCCTTGGAATAATACTTATCATAGTTTTCGTCATCAGACAGGTATGTACCAAGTACAATGCGCCTTTTTACTTCAATCCCGAAGCCTTCACCACGGCTTTTTTTGTATAGGTCCTGCAAATCCTCGTACTTTTCGGCCCTATGACCGTATCGAATGCCATCATATTGACCAAGCTCTGAGCTGGCCTCGGCTGAAGCTATTATATAATAAACCCATAAAGCATATTCTGCATGGGGAACGCTTATTTCTTCACAATGACAGCCCATGGTTTCATAGAAATCAGCCGCTTTTAAAACAGCATCTTTCACATCTCTATCAACTAAGTCTCCAAGAAGTTCCTTAGGTATACCTATTTTTGCACTTTTTAACTCAGTTTGTAGGGATATTAAATAGTCCGGCACCGGAGAATCTGAAGACGTGGGATCATAAGAATCAAGTCCTGCAATGGCATTGAGCACGAAGGCACAGTCTGTAACATCTTTTGTTATGGGGCCAATAGTATCCATTGATGAAGCACTGGCTGCTAACCCGAAACGCGACACCCTCCCATAAGTGGGTTTGAGCCCTACTACACCGCAGTAACTGGCAGGTTGTCTTACAGAGCCACCTGTATCAGAACCTAAAGCATATATACATTCATCGGCTGCTACCGCAGCAGCGGAACCTCCTGAAGATCCTCCAGATACCCTGTCAAGATCCCAAGGGTTTTTAGTCGGGTAAAAACAGGAGCTTTCCGTGGAAGAACCCATGGCAAACTCATCCATATTAGTCTTTCCTAAAATCACAGCATATTTTTCTTTTAATTTGGTTAAAACTGTAGCATCGTAAGGAGGCACAAAGTTTTCCAGCATCTTCGAACAACATGTGGTCCTTAAATTTTTTGTACATATATTGTCTTTTACAGCTACAGGAATTCCCAATAAAGGCTCTTCAAAATCAGCTTTTTTATCAGCTTGGCGACTGGTCTTCAGTGCTTTTTCTTTATTTAATGAGACATATGCTTTAATCTTATCATCTATATTATCTATCCTTTTAAAAAAAGCCTTCGTCAATTCTTCAGACGTTATTTCTTTTTTCTTTATAAGTTCATGAGCTTTGTAAACAGTCAGTTTATGTAGTTCCAATATATTCCCTCCATTCTTAGAACTTGTTACTCAATTATCTTCGGAACTCTAAAAAATCTATTATCTTTATCAGGAGCGTTCTTTAATACTTCTTCTATGGGAAGACTCTCCTGAACTACATCTTCTCTAAAGACATTTTTATCGATTATTGGATGAACAGTAGCCTTGACACCTTCAGTATCAATTTGATTCAGCTTATCAAAACATTCTAGTAGGAAACTTAGCTCTTTTGTAATTTCATTTGTTTCCTCCTTGGAAATATGCATGTGAGCAATATCTGCCATCTGCTCTACTGTGTCTTTATCTATAAACATGTTTTCACCTCTTCATTTATTCAGTAGTTTTTACATTATAATTTTATCATTTTATGGTATATTATACAACTTGTACACTAATGTTGCTTTTCATTAATATAACCTTAATTTGACTGATAGGTTTTTATAAAGTATGTGCGATTGGGGTTAATTACCAATGCAAAGGGAAGGTTATAATTCGAAGATTGACTGTATATATCTTGTATAGCTACATCGTCCACTACAGGATGTGTGGTAAAAAACCTTTGTAGAATTCGGCCAAAAGGGTTTGCCAGTAAATTCGCCAGCAAAAAGGCGGCTATTATATTTAATAAGGATAAATGATTAGATGAAAAAAGTATGATAATAAAGACAAGGGAAAATAAAAAATTGGCTGCTGCAATAGAAGTACCACAACGAGGATGAATGGCAAGGTCTCTTTCACCATTTATCATTCGAAAATGCCCTTCCCGCACAGCACTCATTATTTCATAGGGCGGTGGAAGATCCGGTCCTGACAGGGAAAAACCATTGGGTTTGGCAAGCCCCCCCGCCTGAAGTTTTCTCCCATATCTTTCCTCCAAAACATTTATAGTTGCATGTTCTAAACTATGATTTTTCCTAATCCTCCGGTCAAAGGCAATCTTGACTATCTGCCATGGAATAGTCAATACATTATAAAAGGAATTGAATACAAAAACATATGGGAGTAAAAACAAAAAACCTATGCCCAGAAAAATAATAATAGGTATAAGTAAATAAGGAAACAACATGATTATAGCAAATAAAACCAGCAAAAACAGCATGACCAGAACCCTCCTGCCTGTTAATATTCATACAAAAACTAATTTTATTATATCATAAGCGGACACCCAATGGACGTTCTACATTACAATTGATGCAGTAAGTTTATCTCTTAGCTAAAATAAGCTTATATTTATTTATCATAAAGGCACTGAAAAATCAGTGCCTTTTGCTTTAACTAACAGATTCTTCATTGCTTGTAACGTTTTTGGTGTATAATATAATATGGTGAAGTATAAAATCTGCATTGATTGGAGTTTTTAATATGTTTTATATTGATATACCTTTTTTTATTAAGGATATTTGTAATAAATTAAAATCCTCGGGCTTTGAAGCTTATATTGTCGGCGGTACAATAAGGGATTTGATAATGAAGCGTCAAAATTCAGATTTTGATATAGCAACGAATGCCCTTCCTAACGAAATAAAATCAGTTTTCCCCAAAGCAAAGTCTTATGGGAATTTTGGCACTATGCTTGTTATTGCTAATGAAATTAAAGTGGAAATTACTCCTTTTCGGAATGATGCTCCCGGAAGAAAACCTAATTACACTTTTGGAGGAAATATATACACTGATTTAGCCCGCCGGGATTTTACCATAAATTCAATTGCCTACGAACCGATAACCAATGAGCTCATAGACCCCTTTCGAGGCAGAGAAGATATAAAAAAGGGTATAATCAGGTGCACCGGCTCTGCCAAAAGAATCTGGGAGGATCCTTTGCGAGCTATGAGAGCTGCCCGTTTTCAAGCACAGCTTGGTTTTTTAATTGAAGCTTCAACTTTGTATGCTTTAAAAGCTCAGGCTCAAGACCTTAAAGAAATCTCCCGTGAAAGAATTGGCGATGAGTTAATAAAATTAATAACGGGAGATTATTGCTTTGACGGTCTGGTAACTCTTGTCGTAACAGGACTTATGAAATATATAATACCTGAACTAATGTCTGGTATGGGAATGATGCACTACAACAAACCTTTAGATGTATTAGAACACAATCTTGTTGCTTGCAAAATAATCAGAAACACTCTGCCGCTCAGATTGGCAGCACTTTTACATGATGTTGCAAAACCAAAAACTGCTATTCCAGGCAAAAAAGGTCTGCAATTTCCGGATCATCATATCAAGTCAGCATTACTTGCAGAAAATATAATGCGAAGGCTGAGGTTTGACAACAAGACAATAAATAAAGTGGTTGTTTTAATCAAAAACCACATGTTTTATTACTCTTCTAATTCACCTATCTCTCATGCCAGAAAACTTATTTATAAGATAGGATGGGATAATATATATGATTTAATAGATCTTAGAGTGGCTGATCGAATGGCCAGCGGCTTTGACACGGTATATTGTCCTGGTTTGAAAAAACTAATCACTGACCTGGAAATTTTGAAAGACGAACACAGTAATTATCAGATAAAAGACCTGGCGATAACCGGCCAGGACATTATAGATCAGCTCGGTTTTCTTCCAGGACCCCAGGTAGGCAAGATATTAGAAATGCTTTTGGAGGTAGTAATAAAAAATCCGGAGTTAAACTATAAGGCTAAATTACTCAATATAGCTAAAGAAACGCTAGATAGTTAAACTATTTTTGTGAGTTGTTGACGGAAACTTACACAAAAGTATACAGGGTAAAAACTACATATGTGCATTTCACTTGATTATATAGTAGCAAGCCTCAAGCTCGTCATTATTAATTTCCGGAAGTTTTGATTTCAATTCATTTATGACTTGCTCGTCTATT